>JAJZEY010000153.1 GCA_021805585.1 Planctomycetota bacterium | reverse complement strand
AAGCAAGGGCGGAATAGTTGTCATATTATAATATTTAGGCGAGTGCATTTCGAGGTCCAGCCCGGCCTTCAGCGAGCCAAGTGTGCTATGGGTGGCATCCCAGTCCGACATGGCCACACCCTTAAACCCCCAGCGCTTGCGTAACAAACCGTTCAGCAGAAAATGATTGCCCGAACAATATACCCCGTTTAACTGGTTGTAAGCCGCCATAATCGTCCAGCAGTGCGCCTTGAGAATCGCATTGCGGAATGGCGGCAGATAAATTTCCTCCAGTGCCCGGCGGCCAATGACGGAATTAATCACAAAACGGTTGGTTTCCTGTTCATTTCCCACAAAATGCTTCACGCACGCCGCCACGCGTTCGGATTGCAGGCCGTCGATCCACTGATCGGACAGTCGGCTGGTCAGAAACGGGTCTTCCCCCATGAATTCAAAATTGCGCCCCCCCTGGCTTTCCCGCATGATGTTCACGCCCGGGCCAAACAGAACGGAAATGCCGCGGGCGCGGCAGTCGCGGCCTAACTGCACGCCGGTTTGTCGGGCCAGCCCCGGATTCCACGTCGCCGCCAGGCAAATGGATGCCGGATACGCAACGGATGGGTAAAACCGCCGCACACCGACGGAGGCGTCGCTCATAACCAGTTCCGGAATGCCAAGCCGCTTGATCCCCGGTGTATCCAGCGAACCTTCAAACGCCAGCAGTTTAACTTTTTCCGCCAGGGTCATGCGGGCCAGCAGCGCGCCGGCGCGGGCGTCTATTTCCGCCGGGGTCAATTTGGTGAAGGTGATTTCGTTGGAGGAATTCAGCGTTTCCCCGACCGGAGCGCGGCACGAAGTCGTGCAGCCCGGTACCGCCATGGCCAGGATCGCCGCTGATACCGCCAGAGCGCCGCATAAAACAATTCGTGCGACGCTGATTTTACCGCGGAAGGTTTGCCGGAATCTTTGCATGTGTCGATATTCCATCAAAAAAATGACAACCGGATTTACAGAATATATCAAAATTACCGGAATGCGGGACTTTACCGGTTGCGGCGGTTTATGACAAGGCCATCGCCTGTAAATTTTCCGGCCGTGTGAATCGCAGGCAGCCTGTTGTTATACTTTCGTCGTCGCCTTCCGCATGCCGCGGGTGGCCAGCAGGAGAACCCGAATGGTGGCGCAGTACGCCGCGTTAATCGATGGCAAAGCCATGGCCGCTCGAATAAAAGCCTTTGTGGCCGATGACGTTCGCAAACTTCGCGAGGCCGGCCTGCCGATTCGGCTGGTCGCCGTGCTGGCCGGCCAGTCGCCGGCGGCGCGCGTATATGCGGAAAATCAGGCCCGGACCTGCGGGGAAATTGGCATTCAATACACCCTTCGCGAATTGCCCCAATCGGTTCGGCAGGCGGAACTTGATGGCCTGCTTGGCGAACTGGCGCAGGATGCCTCGGTTACGGGGATTATGCTCCACATGCCGCTGCCGCCACAAATCAATTCCCAGCAGTCGCAATATGCCATTGACCTGCTTAAGGATGTGGAGGGGGTCAATCCCGGTAACATTGGCCATGTGGTGTATGGCCACTCCATTATTGCCCCCTGCACAGCGCTGGCGGTCGTCACGTTAATTGAATCCACCGGTATTCCCCTTACCGGTGCCGAAGTGGCCATGGTGGGGGCCAGCCGCATTACCGGCAAGCCGACGGCGCTTTTACTTTCCGAACGCGGTGCCACCGTTACACTTTGCGATATCCACACACGCGACCTTGCCGCCCATACCCGCCGCGCCGATGTGGTGGTGGTGGCCGTGGGCAAACCCGGACTTATTGATCAGCGGCATCTTCGCCAGGGAGCCGTGGTCATTGATGTCGGCATTAACCGTGTGGCCACCGTGGATGCCCGGGGCGGCACCAGCTGGCGCACCGTGGGCGATGTAAATTTTGATGCCGTACGCCCCATCGCCGGCTGGATCACGCCGGTTCCCGGCGGCGTCGGCCCCATGACCGTAGCCATGCTGCTGCGCAACACCGTACGGGCGGCGCGGCTGGTGTATGGCCTGGAAAAGCCCTTTGGAAAAGTGGCGGACGTTCCCGGCGAATTGCCGTAATGCAAGGTGCGCGGTGTTTTAATCCGCGAACGGCCAAAAGCGCCGGAGGTAAGCGTCACATATCCCAATCCGCTTCCGCTGTTTGGCGGTATCCGATCCTACACCTTCTTTATAACCCGGATCAGAGCCAAACTCCCGCCCGGCCGACCGACCGCTATGTGTTGAATACAAGACGCCGATATCGCGATCCGATCCCCATTCAATCTCTGAAACATTCGATGGCATTACGGATCATCGAATCCTTTGCCGCGCATCATCCGCTCCATGCACATTTCCACTCTTGATTGGCGGGTTTTGGATTGTTTGGGTGCGGAAAAGTAGAGGTTGTAGGCCCGTTGCCGTCCTGGCGTCAATGCCGCAAAAGCGGCTTTTAACGCGGGAATGTCGTCCAGCTTCTTTTGAAATTCCACCGGAAAGACCAGTTCGGATTTCGCGATCAAGGGCACTTTTATTCCGGCTTTTTCCACTGCAATCGCTTCGTAAATGCAGTCCTTTAGAACGGTTTCCAGCTTCATTATTTCCTGAACATTGGTGAATCGAATCACGCGCGCCACCCGGGTATTTTCTCCCGGCTTTTCAAGAATGGCATGGGAATCTTTCAGCAATGCTCCTTTAACAAATGTCAGCACGCAGTGGTTTTTGAAGCCGCCGGTTATGGCTATATTTTTGCCCGCAAAGGTATAACAGGGATGCCGCCACTTTACTTCCTCGGTCAGCTGACAGTCGAGAAGGATCAATCTTAGGGCCGAAAGTTCGTCGCGCCATTTTTTGTTTTTTCGCAAATAGCCATCCACGCTGGGATTCATTTTCTTCATTTTTCGATCCTCTAAAATCAACGGATATTGTATTCTAAACGCCCCGCCAGGTAAGTGCCGACCAAAGTCGAACGGGCACACCCACGACACTTGCTTACTGCTTACATCGGATTCTCGTGCCAGCCGGCCTGTCTGAAGAGATTGCCCTGGCCGTAGCCCCGGCGGATTGCCCGAATAATCCGTTTTGATTAACATTGCCTTTCATGAATGTCGGGCGTTTGCATGGGATGAAGCATGGGCTTGCCAAAAACAGAAATGGCTGCGACGGGAGGCCAAACGCCACCCGTT
>JAJZEY010000165.1 GCA_021805585.1 Planctomycetota bacterium | reverse complement strand
CCCGGGCATTGGGAAAGGCCACGCATCGGCCGGCCAACTTCTTTATTGTTATCTCCATACCCTTCATTGCGATCCATTCCAGCCTGATGCGATGGTCGGTATTGCGCATCTGCTGGCTGCCGCAGGGCATTATGCTTTGGCCGCAAAATGGACCAATGCGGCTATTGCCGAATACCAGCAAAGCCGCACCGCTTTGGGTTCCAGCCTGCCGTCCGATCTTGCGGCTTATTGGGCCATTACCGCCCAGCAGGACAAAGTCCGCCCGTATCTGGACGAATTGCTGGCTTTCAAAAAGCCGGCGACATCGGTTCTTCTGATTGCACTGGCGGAATATTCCGGCGGCAAACCGAGTGCCGATACCCGCCCGGCCAAACTCCTGTCGCGAATTGAAGCTCGTCTGGCCGCCAGCCTGAAAGGCCGGCCCGGCAGCGCGCGGCTGAAGGCCGACGCCCTGTGGCTGCAACTGGTTTATCAGAATAAACTTCCGGAGAATATAGCCGCACGCGTGGCGGCCATGCAAAAGCCGCTTGCCGCCGCGCCGGCTCTTTACGCCCGCTTACGCGGCTGGCAACTTCTGCGGCAGGGCAATACGCAGGCGGCGGCTGAAAAATTTGAGATGGGTCTGACCGATCCGTATGCGGTCATCGGATTGGCGCAGGCGAAGGCCGCGATGGGCCATAAAAAGGCGGCCACCGCATTGCTGCTTGGCTTGTGGCGGCAATCGCCGCCGCTGCCGGCGGCACTGGCCATCGCCCAGACGGCTCGCCAGTTGCGGATTCACCTGTCTTCCGATGCCGCCGGTAATGCGCTGGCGGTTCAGGCCCGCGGGTATCCTTCGCGCATGCTTCACGCGGTGTATGACCCGTCGAATATGGTGCTGGTCAGTGTGCACTGGCCACATCGCTTTCCAAATTATGGACGCCCTGTTTATATTCATGTCCATTATTACAATGAATCACCCTGGAGTCTGGCGGTCGGACCTAACACGGCCATCACCACGGATCTGGCCATGGCCGCACGAATTCAGGGAATATCCAATATCAACCTGGGTGCCTACGCGATAGATTCCAACGCGTTGGTGCTTCGGCTGGATTCGCAGCAATCCCTGGAAGTGACCTATCAGATCGACCAGGGTGCCCTGCGCACCATCAGTCTGGATAATCCCGATTCGCTGGTCGGCGGGCGGCTGGAACTGATTACCAACCCGCTGGCCAATGGTACGGATATTTATCCGGGGTTGGGCGGACAATCCATAGATGCCGGGTATTTTAACATTCGCGGCTTTTTTTCCGGCGGCTTGCAAGCCATGGCCGCCCAGGTGGCGCATTTTAACGGCCTGTCCGCCGCGGATCAGATGATTGCCGCCGGTGCTATTGCCAACGTGCTGCCAAAACTTGCCGCGGACCTTGTTTCGGCCAGTCAGGCCGCTGCCACGGCATCGCCTTCCCCGGCGGAAATCCGCAAAGCCATTGCCGCCCTTAGCGCGCCATTGGAAAGTGAATTGAATAACCCCGGCGCAACCGAGGTGCAGGCCTGGTTGACTCGACTGGCACCGCGAAAGGACTTGCCGGGGAAAATCCTGACGGGCATTTCCGATCTCCGAAACTCAACAAGCGCCGGGGTGCGGATGATGAGTTACTGGCGCATGCTGGTGACCGCGCAGGATAAAAATTCACCCAAGGCGATGAAAGCGGTCCAAAAACAACTCGCGGGTCTGGCCCATTCGGATAAGAATCCCCTGGCGGCGCGCTGGGCGGCGGATCTGGCCGAGCAGGCGGGCATCGCGCCGGTGGCCGGGACGAAAAAATCCCAAACCTCAAAAGCCAAAGCGGGCTGACCCAAGGCCGTGCCGCAAGCCCGGTGAAGCCGGCTTGCTGAATTGGTGCCGAATTGGCCCAACGAACCGCAAAAGCCGCACGTGGCAGGCGGGTTTCGTACCTACCGGGGAATTGAGTTTTGATGGCACCGACTTACCGGCGCGGTGCTTGGCGTTGGCCAAGCAGCGGTGAATCGTCACCATTCGCCGCGTCATTGTCGCCCTTTTTGCACCGCATTTTTACGTTTTACGGGCCGGGTTTTGTAAAGTTATGGCGGCCGTTTAACCGGCTGCGTCTTTTTGAAACTCTCCACATCCTGTCCGAGTTCATCGCAGGCCAATTGCAAAAATATCGTATTCAACAGCCGCTCCGCCCGTGCCTGTTCCAACGCCTGTTCCAGTTGGCGCACACGCATTTTGTACCGTTAAACAGAATCTTGTCCGTCTTGCGATTCCATGCGTACCACCTTTGATGATCAAGGACTCTTATTCAGTTTGGTTGCCCGGTTGCAACTCAACACACCAACGCGATCGTGTTTTTCGTCCGGCCATGCCGCAAAGCCCGATGCTTCCGGGGCCAAAAGCCCCTTTGCATATCAGGACCGGAGAATTCACTGCGCCCGGCGGGATTCGAACCCACAACCGTCCGCTTAGAAGGCGGATGCTCTATCCAGTTGAGCTACGGGCGCTTTGGCCGCTTAAAATGTAAACGAAGCGAGGTGGCAAAGCCAATGGCAGGGGGGGGGGAACGCCGTGGCTCCATGCCAGCCGATGTCCGGGCCGGGGCCGATCCGCCATGCCGCGGTAACCCTCCGCGAACGGCATTAAACCGATACCGGGGATCGGAGTTCCCCGTATGTCGCATTTACCCGTACGCCCACCCCCTATTTTCCCGCCACTGCGGGAGGCAACAGAGCCGCCGATTCAAGCCCCATGGCAATTGGTGGGGCGGGTCATTCATTCCGAATTGGGATGGATATTTTGGTTGAGGATCAGGGTATATCTTGCATGACGATTGCAAGTCGCCATCGGCGATAAGGCCGGCCTTTTGTAAAGGAAGCCTGATGAAGGGGAGCTTTAGTTGTTACGAAGTTCCGATCACATAAGTGCCGCATGCACACCTGCACGCCATCCACATGAATAGCATATGCGGACCGCGTACGGAATAGGCCGATTGCTCTCATTGCGCGGATAAAGCAGCATTCGCGATTCGGCACCGTTCATTTTGTTTTGGTATTACGGTATACTTTTTTTATTCCGCCGGAGAGATATTCATGGCTACGGGGTTGATTGATGTTATTGTCGGGGGCTGAATATCCGCTGGCGAATCCCTACCGGGTTTTCGGTTTGCCCGCGGCAGCCGGACAGAATGATATTGACCT
>JAJZEY010000016.1 GCA_021805585.1 Planctomycetota bacterium | reverse complement strand
AATGCCCGCTGCGGTTTGGGGTCGTTGCCGCACCAGAACCAATCCTGCGGTAGCGGCGGGGGAGCCATCGGGCGTTTTGGCCGGATCGGAAAAATCGATAGCGGGTAAAACACCAAAAGATTTCAGCCGATCGCGAACGAAGCTCATGGGGTGAGCCTTCAGGGAAAGCCCGGTAATCTGGTAGTCCCGCACCACCGCTGCGGCAGGCGAAATAGGGGGGAGTGCCGCAAATTCCGCATTTTCCGACGGATTTTCCGTATGTAATAATACCTGTTTTATAGTGACATCAAATAAAGGCAAAATATTTTCAGAGAGCTTTGCAATGCTCCAAAGGGCCTGCTGGCGGGTTAATTGAAAAGAGCCGAAAGCATCGGCGCGGGCCAGTTTTCTTAGGTCTGACCGGTGGACTCCGCTTTTCCGCCACAGGGCATGAATGTCGGAAAACGGACCAAAGCGTTGGATGCAAGCGGCTAACTGATCCGCGGTTTGGCGGGATAACCCGCGCACCAGACCCATTCCCAGCCGCAGGATTGGTGTTTCCCGTTGCTGGTTGTGCATGGCCTTTTCGGGTGATTCAAGCGTGCATTCCCATTGGGACCTGTTGACATCCACCGGGCGTACGGGAACGCCATGGTCACGGGCGCAGCGGATAATTTGAGCCGGTGGATAAAAACCCATCGGCTGGCTGTTGAGCAGTCCGGCTGCGAACGCGGCGGGGTGAAAACATTTGATCCAGGCCGATACATACACCAGCAAGGCAAACGATGCGGCATGGGATTCAGGAAAGCCATATTCGCCAAAGCCTTTGATCTGATTAAAGCACCGCTGGGCGAATTCCTGGCTGTACCCATTAGCCAGCATTCCGGCGATAATCTGATGGCCGAATTTTTCCAACTGATTTCCCTTGCGTTTCCACGCCGCCATGGAGCGGCGCAGCGCATCGGCCTGACCACCGGTAAAACCGGCCGCGACCATGGCCAGCCGCATGACCTGTTCCTGAAACAATGGCACGCCAAGCGTCCGTTCCAGCACCTGTTTGACCTCCGGCGAGGGGTAGTCAATCGGTTCTTCGCCATTTCTGCGGCGTAAATAGGGATGCACCATACCGCCCTGAATCGGGCCTGGCCGCACAATGGCCACCTGCACCACCAGATCGTAATAACAGCGGGGCAGCATGCGCGGCAGCATGGCGGTCTGGGCGCGTGATTCAACCTGGAACACACCTATGGAATCTCCACGACAAAGCATGTCATACACCCGCGGAACTTCCGGAGGAACGGTGTGCAGGTCCAGCTTTTCCGCCGGCGGGTCGGACTTCATGTGGTTAATCAGGTCAAGCGATCGGCGGATGCAGGTCAGCATGCCCAGGGCCAGAATATCAATTTTCAGAATTCCCAGTGCTTCAATATCATCCTTGTCCCATTGAATGATGGTGCGGTCGGCCATGGCTGCATTTTCTATCGGCACCAGTTCGCACAAGGGGCCGTCGCTGATGACAAATCCGCCGACATGCTGGGACAAATGACGGGGAAATCCGATCAGTTCTCCAGCGAGTTTGATCAGGAGATTCAGCGTGGTATCCTGTGGATTTAATCCCATGGAGAGAATCTGGCTTTCGGTCAAAATGCCTTTGTCCCACCAGTCCGCCGCGCCGGCCAGGCGGGCGGCACCATCCGCGGAAAACCCCAGCGCCTTGCCCACATCGCGGATGGCGCTGCGCCGGCGATAGGTGATCAGTGCGGCGGTCAGGGCGGCACGGCGTCGGCCGAACCTCTGATAGATGTATTGAATTACTTCTTCGCGGCGCTGGTGTTCAAAATCGATGTCAATATCCGGTGGTTCATTGCGTTGACGGCTGATGAATCGTTCCACCAGCAGGTCCACGCGCTGCGGATCCACCGCGGTTATGCCCAGGCAGTAACAGACCGCGGAATTAGCCGCCGCTCCGCGTCCCTGGCACAAAATATCGCGTCCACGGGCGAATTGAACAATATCGTGCACGGTTAAAAAATAGGCCGGATAATTCAAGTCGCGAATCAGTTCGAATTCATGATTCAAACGCCGGATGACTTCCGGCGGAACGCCGTGGGGATAGCGCCGGGCGGCGCCTTGCCAAGTCAATTCCTCCAGATGGGCCATGGGCGATTTTCCCGGCGGACAGACTTCCCGCGGATACCGGTAAGTCAACTGATCCAGCGAAAATCCGCCGGCCCGCCGCGCCACTTCCATGGTGCGGCTGATGGCCCCCGGACAGGCGGCAAACAGATCCGCCATTTCACCCGGAGATTTCAGATGCCTTTCCGCGTGGGCCATCCGCCGCAGGCCCAGTTCTTCCAGCGTACAATGATGATATATACATGAAATGACATCATGCAGCGGCTGGCGGTCGGGAATGTGATACAGCACATCATGCACCGCCACCAGCGGAATGCCCATATGCAGGGATAACGCGGACAACGCGGAAAGTTCGGCGGAATCATGGCGGGTATACCGCGGACAGGCGGCCAGAGAAAGCCGGTCGTCATGAAACAGATCGCGCATTTCCGCAAGAATATTTCGCTGATCCGGCGGGTTGTCCGGTTCCCGCGGCAACCCGGCCCCATACGTTGCGGTGGCAGCCGAAAAAGCCGGTGGCAGCACAATGGCCAGCAGCCCTTCGTTGGCAGCGGCTATATCGCGCCATTCCAGGTGATACGTTCCTTTGGGGCGGCACCGGCGGCCGGTGGTAATCAGGCTGCACAACCGTCCGTAAGATGCGGTATCCGTTGGATAAAGCAACAGGGAAACGCGTAGCGTACCACCGTCGGGACGCGGCATGTCAAAATCAATCCGCGACCCGATGACCAGTTGAATGCCCGCCTGCTTCGCCGCCACATGGGCGCGAACCATACCGGCCATGCCGGCCAGATCGGTCAGGGCGATGGCGCGATGGCCGATTTCCGCGGACCGTTGCACGAGTTCCTCCGGATGGCTGGCACCACGCAGAAAAGTGAAATTGCTGGTGACCTGAAGTTCCGCATAATCCGGCCCGGCGGCGCGGATGCCGGCGCTGCGATGCACGGATGGGCGAAAACGTTTTTCCGGTTGTTCAGGCATGGTGAATCCACACAATTTATCCAAATGGCCGGCTTTACAATAACCTTCGGCCACGCGCCGGATCATGCCGCAAATCGCGTGATGCCGCTTTGGCCGCGCCGCT
>JAJZEY010000056.1 GCA_021805585.1 Planctomycetota bacterium | reverse complement strand
TTCCACTGAAAGCAGATGCGTGGGAACTTCAAGATCGGCCTTTGTGGGCGGTTCATAAGTGGCATTGACACCGGGCAGATTTTTTACTTCGCCAGCCTCGGCCAAACGATAAATGCCGGAAGTGTCTCTCTGCTTGCATATTTCCAGCGGCGCGGAAAGCCAGACTTCCAGAAAACGTTCCGGTCCAATCAGCCGACGGACTTTTTCGCGCACCGCCGCATGGGGCGAAAGCAGGGCACAGATGCAAATCAGGCCGGTATCGTTAAGAATTCTGGCCAGTCCGGCCACGCGACGGAGATTTTCCGAGCGGTCGTCGGCACCAAAGCCAAGGTCGCTGGTCAAGCCGCGGCGGAGTTCCTGACCGTGCAGCACGGTGACAATTCTCCCATCGTTGAACAAACGTTCTTCCAAGGCATAGGCCAGGGTGGCTTTTCCGGAACCAGTTAAGCCAGTCAGCAAAACGGTTACCGGATTCTGATTCAGCCGCTGACGGCGGCGCGCCGGGGAAATCCGGGAAGCGGGTTGATTTCCGGATAATTCCATGCGGGAACTCTCACCCCATGGATCCGCGGCACCATGGGATTGTTCACGTTCCAGAATCATGCCGCAGGCCACGGTATTGCTGGTCATGCGGTCGATGACGATAAATGAGCCAGTACCGCGATTGCGCTGATAGGCATCAAATGCCATCGGCTGAGTGGTGGAAATAGCGCACAGGCCGACTTCATTCAACTGCAGCGTTTCCAACGGACGGTCTTCGAGTGTGTTGACATCAATACCGTTGAGCAGGGTTATTTCAGCAGGCGTGGTACGAGTGGTCTGCTTGATCAGGTAGCTGCCGGCCGGATCCATTGGCTTCTCATTCAGCCAGACCAGACGGGCGGTAAATTCCTGGCCAAAATGCGGCGGATCCTGTGGATGCACCAGCATATCTCCGCGACTGATATCCACCTCATCGGCCAACGTAAGCGTCACGGCCATCGGGCACTGGGCGGATTCCAGTTGGCCATCCAGTGTGACGATGGATTTTATTCGGCTGCGCCGGCCGGAAGGAAGCACCATAACCTGATCGCCCTGACGCACTACGCCGGAGGCAACCGTACCGGCAAAGCCACGGAAATTCAGGTTGGGGCGCAGCACCATCTGCACCGGAAAACGGAAATTTTCCATGTTTCGGTCAGACGCAATATGCACGGTTTCCAGATGTCCCAGCAAGGCCGGCCCCTGGTACCAGGGCATTCGGGAACTCGGCTCCACGACGTTGTCGCCGTTTAAGGCGGAAATGGGAATAAAATGCACATCGCGAATCTCCAGCCGTTCGGCAAAGGCGGCATACTGGGCCTTAATTTCATTAAAGCGCAATTCGGAAAAATTCATCAGGTCCATTTTGTTAATGGCCACCACCAGATGTGAAATGCCCAGAAGCGAGCAAATAAAGCTGTGGCGGCGCGTTTGGGCAAGAACGCCATGCCGAGCATCGACCAGAATAATTGCCAACTGACAGGTGGAAGCCCCGGTTGCCATATTACGGGTATATTGCTCATGACCGGGCGTATCGGCGATTATGAATTTGCGTTTGTCGGTGGAAAAATAGCGATAGGCGACATCAATGGTGATGCCCTGTTCCCGTTCGGCCTTAAGGCCGTCGGTAAGCAGGGCCAGGTCCACGGTGCCGCCGGTGGTGCCGTGTTTCACGCTGTCACGGCGGATGGCGGCAAGCTGGTCTTCATAGATCATTTTGGTGTCATGCAGCAGTCGCCCGATAAGCGTGCTTTTTCCGTCATCCACGCTGCCGCAGGTTAAAAAGCGCAGCATTTCCTTACGCTGGTTGCGCTCCAGATAACTGTGAATATCTTCGTTGTTCAGAGCCTGTTCAATGGCGGTCATGGTATGGGCTTTCCTTGTGTTCAATGCGAATGTCGGACCAGGCGGCTGCCGTCGCCGCAAGTGAGGCCTTCGGACGGCTTAGAAATATCCCTCACGCTTTTTCGCCTCCATGGACCCCTGTTCGTCATGGTCGATGGCGCGGCCCGAGCGTTCCGACTGGCGGAACAACAGCATTTCCTCAATTATTTTTTCCAGGGTATCAGCCTGAGATTCAATCGCCCCGGTCAGTGGATAACAGCCCAGGGTACGGAAGCGAACCATTTTGATTTCCGGCTTTTCGCCTTCGTGCAGAGGATAGCGGTCGTCATTTACGTAAATAAGCTGCGGATCGCGACGTACGACGGGCCGCGGAGCCGCAAAATAGAGCGGACAAATGGGGATTTTTTCAAAATGAATATATTGCCATATATCCAGCTCTGTCCAGTTGGAAAGCGGAAACACCCGAATGGAATCCCCTTTGTTAATGCGGGCGTTGTACAGATTCCACATTTCAGGCCGTTGATTTTTCGGATCCCACTGATAATGCCGGTCGCGGAAGGAGAAGATGCGTTCCTTGGCGCGGGATTTTTCCTCTTCGCGGCGGGCGCCGCCGAAGGCCGCGTCAAACTGATGCTGCCGCAGAGCCTGCAGCAGCCCCTGCAGATTCATGTTATAGGTGTATTTCACACTGCCCGAATCAAAGGGATTGATTCCGGCTTTAATAGCGTCCCAATTGGTGTTCACCAGCAATTTCAGGTCAAATTCCGCAACCTGGGAATCCCGAAACCGATACACTTCCTGAAAGTCCCAGGTGGTGTCAATGTGCAGGAATGGAAAGGGAACCTTGGCGGGGAAAAAAGCCTTCCGCGCCAGATGAAGCATGACAGAGGAATCCTTGCCGCTGGAAAACAGCATGACCGGATTGGCGAATTCGGCAACTACTTCTCGAATGATATGAATACTCTCCGCTTCCAGTTCGCGCAAATGGGTAAGGGGGGCGTCACTCTTGCCACGACCGGAGATAATGGCGGTTTTGGATGATTCCTGCATATTCTGCAAAGTGTAGCTCCTACCGGGTGACAGTCCAAGGGGATGGGCACATCTCCAACCACTTGGAACTATTCCGATAAGAATAGTAGGAGATTAACCGTTCGTCAAGTCCGGCAATCCCCGGCCCGGACCGGGGGGCAGCTTTTAGCCGCCGGATGGAGTCGAAAAATTGGCTTTTTTGCCGCCGTCTTGCCAATCACCGCTTAAAGCGTAAAATACGTTGCTCTCGATTGGGAATTCAATCGGGTGCCCCATTCTCTGAGGCCGTAGCTCAGCTGGTAGAGCAA
>JAJZEY010000597.1 GCA_021805585.1 Planctomycetota bacterium | reverse complement strand
GCCGGTTGCAGTGCCCTGACCGCCGGCATGTTGCAATGGCTGATGGGCCAGCAGGACGATGGCACGGTACAAACCGCCGACTGCGTTGGCACCACGGGAACGGTGTATCTTTCAGTGCCTGCCAGTAATGGCGGAATGGGCAAAGTGCTGATTCATGTGCAAGGCCGTACAATGGAATACGCGGCGATTACCTGGGTGGACCGGGAACTGGCCACCGGTGAAGAAATTATTGTCGTTGGCGTACACGCGGCGGGCGTTCTGGAAATAGCCCCGGCGGCAAATGTACCGATTCGAGTTGAACTTTAATAAGGTGTTGCACCATGTCTATGTCTATTCCAACCTCCATCGCGGCGATGGTCAATTTTCCAACGGGCTGGCTGGTGCTGCTGGCGGCATTTGTGGCGGCGATTTTCCTGCTTTTCGTTATTATGGCGTTAAGCCGCTTCAAACGGTGCCCCAGCAACCGTATTCTGGTAATTTACGGCAAAGTGGGAAGCGGCAATACCGCGCGGTGCGTGCATGGCGGCGCGGCGTTTGTGCTGCCGCTGATTCAGGATTATTCATTTCTGAATCTTGAGCCGTTGCAGATTGAAATACCGCTGGCCGGGGCTTTGTCCATAGAGAATATCCGCGTGAATGTGCCCAGTGTGTTTACTGTGGCCATCGGCACGCAGCCGGAACTGATGCAGAATGCCGCCATCCGCCTGTTGGGGCTGGATATGAAACGGATTCAGGAACGGGTGGAACATATTATTTTCGGTCAGCTTCGCGAAGTGGTCGCATCCATGCGGATAGAGGACATCACACGCCACCGCGAACAGTTTCTGAAAAATATTCAGCTGTCCCTGGAACCGGAACTCAACAAACTCGGACTGGTGCTGCTGAATGTAAATATTACCGATATTACCGATGAATCGGGTTATATTGTGGCCATCGGGAAAAAAGCGGCTTCACAGGCCGTGCAGCAGGCCCTGGTGGATGTTTCACAACAGGAAAAGCTTGGTGCCGGCGGCGTCGCGGACGCCGAACGGGAACGCGCTATTCAGGTGGCCAACGCCCAGAAGCTTAAGGAAATCGGCCTGCATGAAGCCCAGAAGGACCAGGCCGTTCGCATTGCCGAACTGGAACGAGACCAGAAACTGGGCGAACAGCAGACCTTGCGCGACCAGGCGGTGCGTATGGCCGAATTGAACAAGGAACAGAAAATCGCCGAACAGGCGGCCAGTTTTGAACGCGATTCAAAAATTAAGGAAGCCGAACAGGTCATGCGTATTTCCGTGGCCGAGGCCAATGCCAAAGCCATCGCGGGCGAAAGTCTGGCCCAGGGAGATGTCGCGCTGGCCCAATCGCAGTTGCAGGTAAAACAGGCCGAGGCATTCCGGCTTTCAGAAACCAAAAAACGCGAAGCCGACGCGGCCGTGCAGGAAGCTCAAAACCTGGCCATGGCCAAGGCCGCGCTGGCCAATGCCCAGCGCGTGGAAGCCGAACGCCGGGCGGCCGTCGAGGCCCCCGCCAAGGCCGAAAAGGCCAGAATTCTGGTTGAAGCGCAGGCCGCAGCGGAAAAGCGCCGCATGGAAGCCGAAGCCGAGGCCAACGCATTGTTTGTGCGGCTGGAAGCCGAAGCCAAAGGTCAGTACGAAATTCTGGCTAAAAAGGCCGAGGGTCTTAAACAGATCATTGAATCCTGCGGCAGCGCGGACAAGGCTTTTCAGATGCTGATGCTGGAACATATGGACAAACTTGCCGAAACAGCCGCAACGGCCATTTCCAACATTAAATTTGATAAAGTGGTGGTATGGGAAGGCGGCAGAAATTCGGAGAACGGCACGGCTTCGGCGAATTTTCTCCAGGGCATGGCCCGCAGCATGCCGCCGATGCTTCAGGTGCTTCGCGATATCGGCGGCGTGGAATTGCCCGCCTTCCTGGGCCGATCATCGGATTCGCCCCGCCCGTCCGGACGGGATTCACAAGCCGCGACCGGCGAAAATAACAACCATTCGGACACCCAATTCGGTGAGCCGGTTGCGGTTAAGCCATCGGACGGCCAACCCTCCACCCCCGCCACATGATACGAGGATATGAATATGCTTAAACGTATTGGTAATCTGTTCAGAGGCATGGTCGGATCTTCGGTATCGGCCGTCGAACGTCGAAATCCGGAAATGCTGCTGGAAGTGGAAAAGGAAAATCTGCGAACGCAGATCGGCAAATTCAACCGCGGTCTGGCGGCGCATGCCGGACTTTGCGAACGGTTGATGGCGCGGGTCAAGTCGCTGGAGTCCGAGCAGCAGGACCTGGCCGAGCGGACGCGGGCACATTTGGCGGCGGGAAACCGGGATACGGCCGCGCAATATGCCCTGCGGCTCAAGACGACCACCAAGGACCTGGATGAAAACCGTCGACAGCTTTCCGCGGCGGAGGAAACCTATTCGACACTGATAAAGCAGCGGGACGTGGTGGTGGATGCCGCCCGGCAGAAAATTGAGGCGTTGCGCCAGTCTATTGACGAATTAAAGGTGAAGAAAGCCATGGCCGAAATGACGGAAATGGCCTCCGGCATGGTGACGGGCATTGGCGGCGGCGATACGCTGGCCCGATTGCGCGAAATGGTGGACTCGGAAAAGGCCAATGCCGCAGGAAGAATCCGTGTCGCCAAAGATTCCATGAGCCTGACCGATCTGGATATTAAAGAACGTGAACAAAAGGCGCTGGCCGATCAGGCGCTGGCGGAATTTGAAGGCAAGCCGCAATTGCCGCCCGGTGAAAGTTAAACAACCCGAACGGGCCGGAGTCACGCAAGCGGCCGGGGGCCCGGTTTTGCAGGTCATAGCCGATCGGCGAACCAGTGCTCTGTCAGGCCTGCAAATCAGGATCACCGGATTTGCCCGGACCGCGATAAATGCAGCGGCTGGTACAGGTTTCCTGAACCACAATCCGCGCAAGGCCGGGAAGACCGGGGGCCAGATGGTCCCATATCCAGACGGCCAAATTTTCGCTGGTAGGATTTTCCAATCCGGGAATATCATTTAAATACTGATGGTCCAGAATGTCATGCAGCGGGGCGAACGCTTTTTGCAGGTCCGCAAAATCCAGAAGCCAGCCGGTTTCCGGGGGTACCGTCCCGTGCACGCGAACTTCAATGCGAAACGAGTGGCCATGCAGGCGGGCACATTTGTGGCCCGCTGGAACTTTTGGCAGGCGGTG
>JAJZEY010000114.1 GCA_021805585.1 Planctomycetota bacterium | reverse complement strand
AAGACGCAGGGCGGCCCATAACCCTTGGCCGCAAATGCCGATTGGATGGATATGCCGCCAGGGACGAATGCGTGCGGCCAAGGCGATTATTCCGCATGTCTGAAATTATTGCGGCAATAGAGTTTCCGCCCGAAGCCCCAGAAGGCTAAATCGGAGCAGAGTCAGTGCCATATCGGCGGAACGCAACCGAACGCTTTGTCGATCACCGGGGAACTGGCAGCGGCGCACGACCACGTTCGACGGTCCGGCCAATCCAATGTACACCAGCCCGACTGGTTTTTGGGCAGATCCGCCTTCCGGACCGGCTATCCCCGTAATGCCGATGCCCCAATCCGCGCCGGCAATGCGCCGGGCATTCCCGGCCATGGCCGCGGCCACCGGTTCGCTTACCGCGCCGTGCTGATCAATCATGTCCGCGGAAATGTGCAGGTCCTCTTTCTTGGCGGCGTCGGCGTAAGGTATCCAGCCACGCAGAAAATAACGCGACGAGCCGGGTATGTCTGTGAGCATTTGCGCCAGCAGGCCGCCGGTGCAGCTTTCAGCTGTGGCCAGCGTTTGCTTTTGTTCGGTCAGGATCGCAGCCACGGCGGCGGCCAGAGTGACATCTCCACTGGAGAAAATAAGCGGACCAAGGCGTTCATGTATCTGCTGGCCTTTTTCCGAAATGATTTCATCAACCTGGGCGCTGGTACCGGTGGCATACACACGCACTGAAACCAGGCCATCGTGCACAGTGGTTCCGACTGATGGGTTGGCCCCGCGGCGCATAAGGTCGGCCACCTTTTGTCCGATGACCGATTCACCCACGCCAAATGTATTAAATTTCGCCATGCGGGTCACGCGGCCCTCCGGTGGACATGCGGCACGCAACCGCGGCAGAACAGACTGCTCAAACATTGCTTTCATTTCTCGAGGCACGCCGGGCATCACATAAATGTCTGTCCGCCCCTGCTGTATATGAATTCCCGGTGCTGTGCCGCAGGAATTCGGCAGTACACTTCCGGCGGCGGGTCGCAGCGCCTGCAGACGATTGCTGGGCGCCATCGTACGGTTCAGACGCTGAAAAAATTCCTCTATGGCCGCCAGCGCGGCGGGGTCTTCCACCAGCGGCTGGTCCAGGGCGTCGGCCAGCGCGGCACGCGTGACATCATCTTCCGTCGGGCCAAGGCCGCCAGTCACCAGCACCAGTGAAGATTCAGCGACGGATCGACGAATTGCCGCGGCGACCGCGGTCAGGGAATCTCCAACCGCGATATGGCTTCGGACCGGCACACCAATTTGGGCCAGTTGCGTCGCCAGCCAGGACGCGTTGGTGTTTATTGTCAGGCCGGATACCAGTTCATCGCCCGTGGAAATAATGATTGCCCCGGACGCCGGTGCGCCAGTCGTGATCGGTTTCATTTCAACCTCGGTTCCAGGCGCGCAAAGCTTGCCCGCCGCGGGTATTGTATGCGGCCCGTTCGGTCGGAACCGGCCGCTGGTCAATCGACACCTGTTCCCGGCGCAGCCTTGGGCCGTCCGACCTGCGTTACCAGGAAACATGTCCCGCAACCGGCGTATTGCGGCTGGAAAATCCGGCGGCAATGCCGTAGCTTCCTGGAGCAACCCGCCACGCAAAGGCGCGGGTATCGTAATAGGCGAAATCCCGCGGATGGAATTGAACCTGCACGGTTTTGGCCGCGCCTGGTGCCAGTTTCACACGCACAAAACCCTTAAGATTCTGATAGCAGCGCGGCACTCCCGGCGTGGCGGGCGGCCGGATATAAAACTGCACCACTTCGGCACCAGCCATTTTGCCGGTGTTGCGCACCGTCACACGGGCGGTAATAATGCGCGAAAGTCCGGTTCCCGCCGCACTGATTTTCAAATGACTTAACGCAAATGTCGTATAAGACAGCCCCTCGCCAAAGCAATAGCGCGGAGCGATATGGGTGTGGTCAAACCAGCGATAGCCTACAAAAATTCCTTCGGATAAATGTACATTTCTAAATGAGCCTGGAAAATGATGGTAGGCCGAATCATCCTTCCAGCGTTTGGCGATACTGACCGGCAGGTGGCCGCTGGGGTCAATTTTGCCGAACAGAATTTTCGCCACCGATGTATTGCCGTTTTCGCCAGGATACCACGCATACAGCAGGCCCGCCACGCCGTGAATCCAATGGCGCATGGCCACTGCCGCGCCGGCGTTGATCACCACCACAGTATGCGGATTCAGCGATCCCAGGACACGCAGAAAAGAATCCGCAGGCGCGGGCAACGAACAGGTGTGATCAGACCCTTCGCTTTCGTACCGCGGACCAAAGCCCATGCACGCAATAACCGCACTGGCATGTTTAATCCGCGAAATATCCGCTGATTTAAAAAATGCCCGGTCCGCCGGTAAAAAGCCGAATTCCATCTGCGCGTCGCCGGCATTGTTGTAATAATCCACACGCACGTGATAGGTGGCTCCGGCTTCCAATGCAACATCCGCAGCTTTATAGCGCGCCGTGCCGGGCCTCCAGGTCCCGATTATTTCCTTCCCGTTGATAAACACGCGGCAGCCATCGTCGCTGCAGGTGGTGAATAAATAATCCGCGGTTTTGACCGGTTTAATGACGCCCAGCCAGCGCACTGAAAAATGGCCATTGGTCAAGCCGCGCAATGGCAATACGCCTCCCCAGTTGTAACCGATGCGCCGATCCACGCGAACCATGGCCGGCCGGCCGATGAACTGCCGGTTGGGATAGTAATAACCGGTGAATCCCGGTTTGCCATCCGCCGTCGTGACCGCCCCCATGCCCCAGAACTCACTTAACACATCGCGATAGGGAATGTGCACCACATGAACGCCAGCGCCGGCCTGCGCGCGTATGGCCGCCAACATGCTGACCGGATATATGTTGGGGTCCACATACGAGCTTCCGCCCCCACCCGTGACCGCGGGTGTCGCCATCGGACCGACGACAACAATGGTTTTGCCGGCTGCCGGTGTCAGCGGCAGAAAATGTTTCTTATTTTTCAGCAGAACGACCGCCTGGGCTTCCACACGACGGATCAGGCCACGATCGGCCCTGGGATTCAGTGACAGTTGCGGCTTCCAGGCTTTTTGTCGCAGAAAATCCATGGCGACCATCATACGGATGATCCTTCGGACATGGGTGTCAATCTGCTGTTGGGTAATCTGGCCGCTTTTAACCAACGCGGAAATGGCGGTATAGTTGTAATA
>JAJZEY010000471.1 GCA_021805585.1 Planctomycetota bacterium | reverse complement strand
GTGGATGTTCGCTAGGGGTGTCCATTGGCCCGCAAAGGCCCGGACTGAGAATAAACCCTCCGAACCTGACCCGGGTTGTACCGGCGTAGGGAATGCGATTCACCGCCATTTGTTCTGGCGGCAGGTCTTTTGACACTTCTTTACGCGGAATAACCGATTTATTGCGGTTCCAGCGGCTACAATATATCCGCGGGGTAATCGCTGTTGTCGCGAATACAGGAGTCTTCCATGATTCAGCCCAATTCAACCCGTCCATGCACCCTGCCCGCCAGCAACGCTAGCGGCCCGCCGAATGGGCGGCATCTGGTGACACAATATGAATTCGCACGGGCCGGCATCATAACGCCCCAGGTGATTCGGGTGGCTCAGCGGGAAGGGCAGACTCCGGAATTTATCCGTCAGGAGGTGGCCCGCGGCCGTCTGGTTATTCCCGCCAATATCCGCCACCTGGCCGGTGCCGGCGGAAAGGCGCTGGAGGGAAGTGTGATGGACCTGAATTTTCCACTTCCGGCGGACATCGCCCATCCCGGCGCGCGCGGCAACGCGGCGGCGCTTTGGGTGAACCAGACCGTTGCGCAGCGGTCCGCCATTATCGGCGACGCCTCCGCATTTGTCGGACGCGCCGCGCCCAAGCGGCTGGATCCAATGGCCATTGGCCGCAAGGTTACAACCAAAGTCAACGCAAATATCGGAGCATCGCCGGTCAGCAGCAACACCAGCGAAGAAGTGGAAAAACTTCAGTGGGCGCAGAAATACGGGGCCGACACGCTGATGGACCTTTCCACTGGCGGAAATCTGATGGAATGCCGCCAGGCGATTATTGACCACAGCACCATTCCTATTGGAACGGTTCCGATTTATTCGATGATCATTGGCCGCAAGATTGAAGACCTGACCCATGACATGATCCTTCGTGAGGTGGAGCGTCAGGCCCGGCAGGGGGTGGACTATTTCACGATTCATGCCGGGGTGCTGAAGGAACATATTCCGCTCTTGAAACACCGTCTGACCGGGGTGGTCAGCCGCGGTGGAAGTCTATTGGCGAAATGGATGATTGTACATAACAAGCAAAATCCGATGTATGAATTATTTGACGAGATTTCCGCCATCATGCGGCAATATGATGTCACTTATTCGCTGGGCGACGGGCTGCGCCCCGGCTGCTGCGCCGACGCCACCGACGCGGCTCAGTTGGCGGAACTCCGCACACTCGGCGAACTGGTACAGCGGGCGCGTGAAGCGGGCGTGCAGGTGATGGTGGAAGGCCCCGGCCATGTGCCGATGGACCAGATCGCCATGAACATGCAGATGGAACAGCAGATTTGTGATGACGCGCCGTTTTATGTGCTTGGCCCGCTGACCACGGATGTGTTCCCCGGCTATGACCATATCACCAGCGCCATCGGCGCAACGGAGGCCGCCCGCGCCGGCGCCGCCATGTTGTGCTATGTCACGCCCAAGGAACATGTCGGCCTGCCCAAGGCCCAGGACGTGAAGGCGGGCTGCATTGCCTACAAAATTGCCGCCCACGCCGGGGATATCGCGCGCGGCATTGACGGTGCCCGGCAATGGGATGATGACATGTCCCGCGCCCGCGCGGCCTTGAACTGGCCCCGAATGTTCGAATTGGCCTTCGATGGCCAGACCGCACGTGCCCTGCACGATGAAGACCTGGAAGTGGATACCGATTTTTGCGCCATGTGCGGCCACGACTGGTGTTCCATGCGGATCAGCAAGGAAATTCAGGAATTTGCCAGCGGCAAAGACCCGAATTTTCAGCCGGAGAAAAAAGCCGCCAGTTCCGCCGGTATCAGCGATGACGGCGCCGACCTGCTGCGGCAGCGCGGCGTGCTGACCCAGGAACAGATTCACGCCCTGGCCCACAAGGGCAAAAAGGCCGACTGCCACACGGACAACGTGCCGGATGCTCACACCGCAAAACTTGTGCAGCTTAATACCCTCAAGGCTCACGGCCTGGTGGTGAACGAAAGCGGGCTTTAAAATATACGAACCAACGATTATCAGGCCGGAATTGAAACCTGCCGACATTGGCTGTGGCCGTGGGACATGTAACTTTATCAGCCGCGGTCCGTTTATAGTAAAGATCGGCTGCGCCGCGCAAGCGGCGTGCGGTGTTTGAATAGTTTATTACAGGAATTAACCAATGCGCCAACACCCACTGAATTATCCGGGAATCCGAATGGCTCCCACATTGGCCGCATGGTTCATTGCCGGATTCTGCTGGTTGCAAATGCCATTGGATATTTCCAGCCAAAGCGCGCTGGCTGCGGCAACTCCGGCCGCGGGCAAACCTGCGCAGACCCAAACACGGAAAAAGGCGGCGCGGCGCGATGTCGAATTGTCCCGGGACTGGAACCAGTGGAACAAACTGACCCGCGCATACTATCAGGCGGTGCCCCATTGGACAGACGTTATAAACAATGCAAAACTGCGGCGGCATTTCGCACCCAAGGCGATCGGGCTTCTTAACCAGCTTGTGGCGACCGAGGACAACATCAGTCGCCTGGAGCCGAGCTACGCACGCTATCTGCTGTATTTTAAATTACGGAACATCGCCCAGCTTGCGGCCTACGGGGACAAAGCCGCGGTTGCCCGGCTGCAGAAAGCCGCCGCCGCCAGTGACCCGCGCACCGCCATGCTTGGGCAGGTGGAAATTGCCCAATACAAGTGGTGGATCGCCGATGGCGTCGCCGCGCGGCAAATCAGCATACTCCAGTCACTTGAACCGCTGGCGCGGAAATATCCGACATCCAATGGGCTGACGCTGGGCATTGTGCGGATTGGCGCATTCGCTGATACGGTGAATCCGAAAGTAAGCCAATACGCCGTGACCCTGGTGAAGCATCTTCACACGGCCATCGCACGAAATACTCTGGAAGGCGTTCAATCGCGGTTGCGCCTGATTGAACTGGTGGGCAAGCCGCTGACGCTCAAGACTCCAACCCTTGCCGGGGATACCTTCAATCTGAAGAATTGGCGGGGCAAGGTGGTGCTGATCACTTTGTGGAGGCAACCGTTCAGCCAATTCCAGCTTGGCGGCATTTATAAAGAATTGCATCCGCAGGGGCTGGAAATTCTTGCAGTACCGATAGATCAGCGCTTTACACAAATCGGCACGCTGATGATGACCCACCCGGAAATGTCCTGGACACAAACCGCGATACAAAAGCCCACCGGTCCTGGCCGAACTGTAT
>JAJZEY010000227.1 GCA_021805585.1 Planctomycetota bacterium | reverse complement strand
CCAGAAAAGCTTTCCCCGGGCCAGTTTCATGGTCTGACCGACTTTTTTCGGAACATTAAGAAACACATCCAGTGAATAGGTCATTCGATGATCGTTGGAAAAGGCGGTCGTTGTGTTTATTTGGGCAAACTGCGCCGCCAGATTTGCCGCCATGTTGGGCGGCAGATTGGCCGGCATTCCAAACGGCGAGTTAAGCAGATTGTTGCCCTTGTTGTCCACCACCTGTGACATGGACACATTTAACTGCTCAATTGGCAGAGGGGCACGCGGTTCATCAAAAATGCGGACGTTGAAGTTAATGTTGTTGGAAGAAAACGCATTGGCCGGTTGTTTGGTCAGCGCAAAATTGCGGCTGAACGACATCCCCTCCACCGCGAACAAATACCGCCCGGAAATAAAATAAGGCTCGGCTGGCCACAGCAGTCCATCGGTGGGGCTGATTTCTATGGCATGGCCTTGCTTGCGACCGGCATAACCCAGTGTCCAGCCGGATTGATGCAGAATGGATTCCATGGCCCGCCAGAACGGCACCCTCGTCAGGTGAACAGTCACGGTAGGGGCATTTGCCGGATTGGCCTTAAGCCAGTGATGCGGCAGGCCGGCCTGATTGCAGAGATCATCCACGGCACCGCGCAATGAGGCATGCGTAAGACTCAGAGTTACCAGCGTGGGCAGCGTGGCGGCGGCAATAGACATCCGTTCCAGCAGCGTGTCAATTCTATGGCGCAAAACTCGCGAATGGCTGGTGCGGGCCATTCGCTGCAAAACCGGGATCCAGGAGGAATCCAATGTTTTGAGTTTTGTTTTCGCCGCCGCCATTTCCGCGGCATTGCCGGAGGCGGCCTGTTGAATCCAAAGCGTACACTTTGCAATTTGCGCCGCCGATTTTTTGGCCGGGGGCGTCGCAACACCTCGCGCCGTTGTGACGCCGCCGGTCATCGGAAACAGCCCGGCAATAAGCAGCATTGCCGCCATGCCGACCGCGCAAGTCGCCATCCGCAATGGACCCCGGCTTTTAATAAGTTTCGTTTTCGATACGTGCATGGGCGATCTCCCCAAAGGGATAAAAGTGTCACCGGCGAACGCGTCCGCACCGGGCTTGAATTTTGGACCATTTGGCGGCAAGCTTAACAATTAAAATACCGCCCCACCGTGCCGGATGCAACTTGAGTTACGACTTTCGCACCCAAGGGGGGGTGCCAATTTTTAACGGAAAGAGAAATATTGGATAGCCGGCCGAGGCATTTGCGGCCAATCAATTCTGATCCGCAGGCGCGGCAGAGCACTACCGACCTTTCCATAAATCGGGCACACCTTCGGAGACCTGGCCATTACAAAGCTGGAATTAGCGATGCTGCTCAACTTTGGTCAGGTCGAACTCCAACTGAAACGCGTCGTGCGGCAGCCTTCGCGTAAGGAATAACTACCGATTACATTTACGCGCGGCCCAGTGCCCTGCGCGTCCGCGTCAATTGCGAAATCCGCGGCTTTGTCCCGTTGCACAGGATTGCCCGCCCCCGCCGCTGCGTATGTGTGAAATTCAGCGCTTTTCCAACGCATGGCGATGGCTTTGGTCGTTGGCGATTTCCCCGTTTATTGCCGCCAGAATATCGCTTGCATAGCGATGGGTGGAACCGCGCATTTGCCGCAGACATTCGCGTCCGCGAAGCCCCATTTCCCGTGCCTGCGCGGGATCCTGCAGCCATTGCCGCACGGCGCCGACAAGTGATTCGGCGTCATGCACCCGCACGGCCGCTTTGGCCGCAAGCAGCGCATCAACCGCTTCCGTAAAATTAAATGTGTGAGGCCCGAAACAGACGGGCCTGGCCAGAGCGGCGGCCTCAATCATGTCGCTGCCGCCAAGCTTCACCAGCGACCGTCCGGAAAATATTCCCATCGCCAGACCATACATCTTTTTAAGTTCACCCATAGTATCCAACAGCAGAATATCCGTGGCGGCCAGAGCCGGGCCGGAGGTGCCATCCGGGCGTTGTGAACGCCGGACCACCTTGAATCCGCGGGCCTCTATGGCGGCATGCACCGCGGCCACCACTTCGGGCTTGCGCGGTGCAATGGCCAATTGCAAATCCGGATAATTTTTAGACAGCACCTGATACATATCCAGCAGCGGAATTTCCTCGCCCGGACCGGTGGAACCGCCCACCAACACCTGATGGTGACCTTGAATCCCCAAGGCAAAAGCCAGCTCCTGCGATCCGGGAATCTGGTCTGAAAAGTCAGCAGAGTCATATTTCACAGTCGGAATAATGTCCACGCGATCGGCGGGGGCACCAAGCGCGATGAACCGCCTGGCGATGGCCTGGGTCTGTACGCCAAACCGCTCCACCCGCTCAAACATTGCCTTTACCAGCGGTCGCACCAGCCGATAGCGGCGGAACGATCTTTCCGTCAGTCGCCCGTTAATTATCCGCACGGGAATACCGCCCCGGTGCGCGGCAAATATAAAATTCGGCCATGTTTCCAGTTCGACCAGCACAATAAGCCGCGGCTTAACGGTCTTCAAAAACCGATTTACCGCAAGGCTTATATCCAATGGATAGCGCACCGGTACCACGCGAGTATCGGGCGATTGGCCGTAGATTTCCAAAGCGCGGGCCAGACCGGTATCCGTGGTGGTGGACACAATGACCTGCACGCTCGCATCCGCAGCCAGTAATTCATCAATCAGCCGCCGCATGGACAGCAATTCGCCCACAGAAACGCAATGCAGAAGAATTCGCTTTGGCGGCGCTTGACCTGCAGGAACTTTTAGCTTTTCGATGGCGGATGGTTCAAGGTGGCCAAAACGTCCGGCCCAACCACGGCGGTATTTGCCCGTGCGGCAGCTTTTATAAAGTAGAAACGGAGAAGCCAGAACAAGACCAGCCAGATAAATGATGTTAAGCATCCAAGGCATAAGGCTGGCATCATAAGACCAGCACGCGGAAGTTGCATCCGCCCGGCGATGCAAACTGACGATGGTTATTTACAAGCGTGGCCATAGCGCAGCTCATTGATCCGCCATGACAGAATTTTTAAAAAAATAATGCCCCGCCAGTGATATCGGTTGCGGGCGAAAATCGCATAGCCAAATATTTGACAAATTAATCAATATTGCGCATAATGACTGGTTGTTGGGATACAATTTATCTCCCTTCGCGAATGGCTCTTTCAAAGGCTGGACTGTTTGGTGCTTACATGATTTCATTGGATCGCACCTGCATTGAACACCTTGAGATTCTGGAGAATCTTGAACCGTGGGTCAACGATAACTTAAACCTTCTTCTGCCTGTTCAAGAAGCCTGGCAACCCGATGATTACCTGCCCGATTTAACCAAAGAAAACTGGATCAAAGAACTCACCGACTTCCGCGCTATGGCCATCGAAATATCCGATGAAGCCCTGGTGGTATTGGTTGGCGATATGGTTACCGAAGAGGCTCTTCCCAGCTATTCGGTATCCCTGAATTTAATCGCCCGCGATTACGAAGGAAACAATCCCAAAGCTTGGGCCAGATGGCTGCGGGGCTGGACCGCCGAGGAAAATCGCCACGGGGATCTGCTTAACGCCTATCTCCGCCTGACCGGCCGCGTGAACATGCGCAGCATCGAAGTGACCATCCAAAATCTTATTGCCAGCGGATTTAACCCCAAGGCCTACCCGGACCCATATAACGGACTCGTTTATACCGCGTTTCAGGAACGCGCTACCAAAATATCCCATTTTAACGTGGCCAAAATCGCCGGGACCCAGGGGGATGCGAATCTTTCCAATATCTGTCGGCGAATTGCGGGCGACGAAGCCCGTCATGAAAATTTTTACACCCGCGCCTTCGGCGAAGCCATGAAAGTGGACCCATCCGGCTGCATTCTGGCCTTTCGCGAAATGATGCGCGGACTTATCGCCATGCCCGGGCGACTTATGTACGACGGCAAAGACCCCTCTCTTTTTGATCACTTTGCCATTGTGGCCCAGCGCATGGGCGTTTACACCGTGCATGATTACGCGGCCATTATCGACCATCTGGTAAAAACCTGGGATATTGCCGCACAAAGCGTTACGGGCAATGCAGCCCGCGCTCAGGAATATCTTTGCCGCCTGTGCAAGCGGTATCTGTCACATGCCGATGAAATTGCGGCGTTTCAGTTGCGCCAGCCGGCGGTGGAATTCAGTTGGATTTACGACCGCAAGGTTTGATTGTTCCCTGGCCCGCCTAATGGAACCGCAATCAGGCTTTCAATCCGCAGCCATCGGCATTGCATTCGCCTGCGGCACTATGCCATATCATATTTTCGTTTGAACGGCCTGCGGTCCTGGCCGGCGCAGCATGCGATGGATTAATGGAATTCCAATGCGCTTTTTCCGGCGTGACCCGGATTTCGGCTTCGGTGCTTCATTCTGGAAAATCCGTTGCGCCGCTGTGCCGCGTGGCCAGCTAAACTGGCTTTTTTTCACCATTTGAGTGTCTGACCCGCAATTATCGCAATGCCGCGCGTTGGGTAATCAGACGCCGGCTCTAAGTTCAGTAAGGTCCATTACGCGATATATTGCCCGCAGTCAGACTTATTCGCTTGCGCGAATTGGCCGATAATCCGTGCGCCGATCTACGAAATTGTGCGGTCTGCCAATAAATCGGGTGCCAGGCCATGTTGGAATACATGAAGTGGCGTTGGCGTTAAAAAAATGCGGGCTGTGAAGGCGAAAAGCCGCACCACGCCAGAAAAATTGGCAGACCCATTGGCGTACGCCGATCCAAGAGGCGTGACAATGTGGAAATCAGACTATTTTTCACCCGGCGGCCAATATATTGCGGGTTAGACCGTTAACACTATGGAAGGGTGTAAAGCCGCAAGCCGCCGGGTTACAATGCGCTTTGCGGATTTTACCGATTTGAGTTGCATGAAAAATAGACGCTGTAATGTTTGAAATACCCCTGCTCCTCGGCGGCCTGCTGTTTGCGGGTATTCCGGTCATCATTCACATGATGCATCGCAGCCGCACTACGCCCCTGGAATGGGGAGCGATGATGTTCCTGCAGGCCAGCGAAGTGGTGCAGAAAAAGCGCCGCGACATTGAACACTGGCTTCTTCTGCTGCTGCGGATGGCCCTGCTGGCTCTGCTGGCCCTGCTGCTGGCCAAGCCGCTTTTGCCGGTGGGCCGGTTCAACCCGCTTTCCGGCAATGCCGCCAGCGATGTCGTCGTGGTGTTGGATCATAGCGTTTCCTCCGGATTTATTGATGGGAAAAAGACCCTTTTTCAGCGCGGTATTGATGTGGTTGGGCAAATCGCCGCCCGTCTGCGCCCTTCCGATACGCTATCGGTGATTCTGGCGCAGCGCCATCCGGTTTCCCTGACGCGCCAGCCTGTTTCCGCGGCCGATACCGCCGCCGTCAATCGCAAGCTGCTGGAAGTCCTGCGCAATATGCCCCAGGGTTTAACCGGTTCGTCGATACCCAAAGCCATCGCCCTGGCACGGCAATTTTCCCGCCGGGGCGTCAATTACCAGAAGATTATTTTTGTTGTCTCCGGTCAGCAGCGGGTTTCCTGGCAGGTGAATCACCCGGTTCTATGGCGGACTTCGCTGGAAAATGGCCACCGGACCGCGGGCAAATACAGCGTATTTAATCTGCCGGTGCAAATGACACTGGCTCGATCGGACGTGTCCGTCGGTGCCCTGCATATTCAGCCGGCACTACCCGGCGTGGGCCATCCGGCGCAGATTTACTGTGCGGTGGCGAATTCCGGTCCGCTTCCCATGTCCACTATTCCGCTGGTGCTGAATGTGGACGGTTCGCCGGTTGATCGTCAAACGCTGCCGGAACTTGCCGCGGGGCAGACCCAGACGGTCGTCTTCAAATACCGTTTCCACCACCCCGGTTCGCACTGGATAAAAGTCAGCACGCCGTTGCACGATGCCCTGGCGGCGGACAATTCTTCGCTGGCCGCGGTTCGTGTCTGGCAGCGGATACGCGTGCTGGTGGTGGACAGCCAGTTGTCCACTGTCGGAACGTTTCGTGCCAGCCGGTTTATCAGGGCAGCGCTGAATCCGTTTTCCAGCCATTCGGCGAGGCTGGCACTGGCCGACCCCCACGTGGTCAGCGTTCAGCAGGCCGTCGGCGAAAAGCTTCGCGGCTACGACGCGATACTGGTCAACGACGCTTCGTTGCTGCCGGCACAATTGGTACGGCGTATCTATAAGTTTGCCCATGCGGGCGGCGGTGTCTGGTTCGTATTTGGTCGGCGGACCGATCCGCCAGTGATGAACCACGTCATGGCCGCCGGCGGTTTTGCGTTGGGCCAACTGCATTCCATCCAGACTTCCGCGCATCCGCCCGCCATACTCATCGCGGATCAGCGCAGCCGGCTGGTGCGGCCGCTGGCGATCCTTAATCGCAACGGAATTGTCGGCGTCACGCTTACCAAATGGTGGAATTTCAAACTCACCGATCCGGCGGCCAAGGTGGTTTTGGCCACGGACAGCGGAGATCCGCTGTTAATTTCACGACCGGTTGGTACGCTTGGTGGTCAGGTGGTGGTGTCGACATTTCCGGTGGATGGCCATTGGAACGACTGGCCCACGCGGGCTGGCAGCTTCGTTCCTCTTATCAATCAAATTATCGATTCTTTGGCGCTGGGCAAACGCCGCTTTATTGACCGCCATTATCTGAACTCCGGTGACACGCTTATCTGGACCGGCCCGTCCCGGCCGGCGGTGACCGGAGCAACCATCGTTAATCCGGCCGGACAGGTGGAGGCGGTGGTTCCGCAATTGACCAGTCAAGGGCGTTACCTTGTAACCTGGAATAAAACCGACAGCCCCGGCCTTTACACGCTGCATCTGAAGCCTGCCGGCCAGCACGCACTGGTTTACTACGCCGTTGGACTGGACGCGGCACAGTTGTCCCCCAAGCCGATGAATGCGACTCAAAAAGCGTGGCTGCTGCATAACCATTATGTGAAGGCCACCCTATCCACGTCGGGAATTTCCCGCGCCTTGGGTGCGGTACGCAGCGGCACGCCGCTGTGGCCGCTGCTGGCGTTGCTGGTGCTGCTGATGCTGGTGGGCGAAGTATTCTGGTGCCGGCGCATGGCCCGGCTGGCAGTCGGGGGCGATGTATCGGATGCCGGACTACCCGGCCATGCCGTCCATTCTTTTGCACAGGAAAGCTGAAATAGAAGTGTTATGACCGCCAACGCAACAACCAAAAGTCTTCCGTGGCATATCACCGCGCATCCGGCGTTTCCCGTCGGGCTGCTTATTGCCGCGCTGCTTGCGGCGCTGGGCCTGATTGTGTACCTCTATCGGGCGCAGCGGTGCATTGCGCCCACCCGCACCATCGCGATTTTAACCGCCATTCGTCTGGCTGAACTGGCTTTATTGGCGCTTCTTCTTTTTGCCCCGGCGATCCGCTGGGTAAAAGTGGACCGCTCGGCCGGAACTTTGTGGCTGGTGCTGGACCACAGCGCGTCCATGGCCTTTAAGGATGCGCAGGCCCGACCGGTGGAACGCCTTCGCTGGGCCTGCCGCCTAAAACTTATTCCGTCCAGCGTGTATACCGATTCACTGGACACCACTGGAGCGCGGCTGGAACTGCTGGATCAGCAACTGATCCGCCTGGACCGCCGCTTCCGCCGCCTGAATCTGATTTTTTCTTCCAGCGGCCGCGGTCGCAATGTTCGGGTCATGGAACAAATTATGCAGCGTTGGAATGGGCGACTGGTGAAAATAAGCAGCCAGTTGGCAGGCCCATCCGAGCTTGGAGGGATTCGCGTCCAATTGAACTCGGTCCAGCGAATGATGGCGCAGGCAATCCGAACCCTTTCGACACAAGCCCCGGGAAAGCAGGTCGCAGCACCCCCGTTCAATGCCATGCTGGTTGATCTGAAAACGCAAATCAACCAGTTGGCATCGGTCGCGAACCGGCAGGATCGGAATTTTCTGGCCGGGCATGCCCACGATGTGGTGGTGTCCTCGGCGATGAATCGGATTGCGGCGATGAGCCGTTCCCAACTTGCCCGCGCGATTCTGACGCGCAAGGGGGGCAAGGGCCTTAATTTTTATTCCGTCATTTCCAACAGGCCAACGCGACTGGTCAGTTTTGCGGCCCGCGCTTCCACCCGCGCCGGACCGCAAATTGGAGCCATCCGGGCGGTGCTTTCGGCCCAGCTGACCCCAACCGGAAAGGCGACGAATATAAGTGCCGGACTGGCCAAACTTGCGCAGCACCTTGGGCCTGCTTCGCACGCCAGCGTGGTTCTGGTTTCCGACGGTCGGCGGAACTTCGGGCCTGACCCCGTGGAAATGGCGCGACTGCTGCGCGCCCGCGGTGTGCGAACCTTTACCATCTGCATCGGTTCCGATCAGCCCGTCCCCGCGGCCACGATTCACAGCATTAACGCCCCGACCTGGATTTTCAAAAACCAGCGGATTCGTGCCGTTGCGTTTGTGCATCTAAAGGAACTGGTGGGTAAAAGTGTTACGGTTGAACTGACGCGCAACGGCAAGGTGCTGCAGACCCGCATTATTACCGCCCAAACCCCGAATGAAAGCCGCCGCGTTCGGTTCAGCACGCGGCCACCCCGTCCGGGTGTATACCGCTATGCCATTCGCATACCGCCCTTGCCTGAAACGCTCACACCCCACGCGGTGGTCCGCCATTTTCGCGTAGCGGTCCGGCGCGACAAGCTTCGCGTGCTGCTGGTGGATAACCAGCCGCGCTGGGAATACCAATATCTGGTGAATTATCTGTCGCGCAATCCGCGCGTAAAATTGCAGGCGATTCTGCTGCATCCCATTGAGATCGCGGGCGTCACGCCGCCGCCGCCGGTGATCGCCTCACCCACAAATCCCAGCTATATTGCGACCGGCCTGCCCGTGGGCAAAGCGGCTTGGGCCGCCTTTGATGTGATTATTCTTGGAGATGTTCCCCCCGCGGCCATTCCCGTTCTGGATCAGCAGTCGCTGGCTTCAGCGGTTCGCAACAGCGGTGCGGCACTGGTGCTTATTGCCGGCGGCCAATACATGCCCGGTTCGTGGCGCGGTTCGCCGCTGGCCGGACTTATGCCCGTCAAACTTAAAAGGCCATCGATGGGCGCGGTATTGGCCAACAACAGTCAGGATGGATTCATTCCCGCGCTGGCACCGGAAGGCATCGGCGCCCAGGTTTCCCAATTGGCGGGTGAAGGCCAGGCCAACTCCGGTATCTGGCAGGCGATGCCCCGCTGGTACTGGCACAGCCCATTTACCACAGCCCGTCGGCAGGCGCGCGTGCTCTGGACCATGGCACCCGCCAGCGGACAGGCTGGTGCCACAGCCCAATCGGACCGGCACAGGGCGCTGCTTGCATCCATGAGCGCGGGGGCGGGCCGCGTGCTGTACCTGGCCAGCGACCAGACATGGCGGCTGCGCTACGTACACGGGCAGGATGTTCAGAATAATTTCTGGTCCCAGGTCATGCGCTGGGCGGCAGGGTCCGAACTGCCGGCGGGCGGAAAATATGTTCGGTTCGGCACGGATAAATCCGTCTATACGTTTGGCCAGACCGTCCATCTTCGCGCTAAAGTGCTTAGCCCCGACCTGTTGCCGGATTCACATAAAACCTTTCGCGCCGTGGCTCGGCGAATCGCCTCGGCGGCGGCAACGCGGTCCGGGACGGATGCTTCACGGCGTCAGGATTCGCCCATGCTGCATACGCCCAACGCGCCCGGCTTTTATTACGGAAACCTTGCCGGGCTTGAACCAGGCCGCTACCGCATAACCCTGCACGGCGCGGGAATTGCCCACCAGCTTAAAAACGATCCCACAGCCGTGGTGCGGCAGCTGATTATTCGCGTTCGCCCGCAACGGAATCTGGAATTGACCGATTTAAGCAGCGATCCGGCCGCCATGCGTCGCATCGCCCTGGCCGGCGGTGGCCTGATGACGGCCGGCCCCTATGCCAATATGCTGGCCAGACGGCTGCCCGAATTGAGCCAAACATTGAGAATTCCACAGCAAGCGGGCCTTTTCCTTCACCCGCACAGCGGCTGGACCAAATTCATACACTATCTGTTCCTGACGCTTTTTGCCGGTTTAATTACGCTTGAATGGGTACTGCGTAAGCGGGCCGGCCTGATCTGATTTTCAATTTGCCGAATTGAAATTCCCAACCGCGTTCGGGTCTATGCGGAAATTGGAGGTTTTTTACCACCCCAATATCAGGAGGCCTTTTTGCCGTCGGCCAAAATATTCGTTCTTTCCGCGGCGCGGGAAATGGTCCGTTATTGCGCCCGCTTGCGGCATTATTCGTTGCCGCGATGCCGTGCCATGCTCTTGAAGTCGTGATATTCGGGTGGTCGCGTTAATTTTCTTAAAATTGCCTCAAGCGATCCGGTTACGCCTTTTCCGGAGAAGGCGACGTTGCCGGTGGCACGGCGTTATCTAAGGCTTGGTCATCCAGCGGTGGCCGCGGAATTTCCTGAAAATGGCCCCAAACGAGAAAAAATGCGAAAATTCCCGCCGTCGTCGCGCCGGTGATCTGAATCGTCCAGTCCGTAAGTCCTTTGGGAGGTGCAAGATATCGCACGCTGACATACATGGAAGCGCCTGCGGCACCCAACGCGGCAACAGTGCTGATGGTATTGGCGATGATTCTTCTGTTGGTCATACCAGACTCTTGTCCCGTCAGGGGCGGTGTCAGGGTGTCATGGGATATCATTTTAGTTGTTCGCGCGGGCCATGCCATGCGTTTGGAGTATTTGCAATCGCAACAGCATGATGGCCGTGTCCAACTGGGTATCAAACGCTTCCTCCGGAACGCGCCAGGCCTTTTTTGTCGGGGCGGCACCCGTTTTGCCTTTATCCTTAACCGGCTTTTTCAAAAGAATATCATTATCCATCTGAAGAATCTGCAACTCGTTAAGCTGCCGGGGCGCAAATGGCACGGTTACCGCCGGTTCGACTCCCCATGTGCGGGCGAACGGCTGCCGCTGAATACATTCGCCATTTGGCAGATAGTAATAGGCCATGGTCAGTTTCATTTGTGCCGTGCTGTTTTGTCCAAGCGGGAAAATGTTTTGCACGCACCCTTTTCCGTAGCTGCGGTGCCCCAGGATCATGGCCCGGTGATGGTCTTTCATGGCCCCGCTGAAAATTTCCGATGCGCTGGCACTGTCCTGATTCACCAGAATAATGACCGGAATATTCAGCGGCACCAGCGGATTGCCCGTTGAAGTCCAGACTTGCCGCGGATTGGCATTGCCCTTGGTGGAGAGAATGGTTCCACCGGGCAGGAACATGTTGCAGATATTAATGGCTGTTTCCAGAAGTCCGCCCGGATTAAACCGCAGGTCGATAATCAGTCCGCGCACATGATGCCGCATCAGGTGGGTCAGGGCATTGGCAATTTCACCGGCGGTGTCCTGCTGAAATTGCGTCATGCGGATGTAGCCGATGCGGCTGTGCGGGGCAATCATGTAATGCCACTGGCCGGATTTTCCACGGACATATCCCTTAATCGAATGCACCCGGATATTGGCCCGCTTCAGCGGAAACAAAAGCAGAGTGCGCGCCGTGCCACGGTGAATTCCGAGTGTGACCATCGTGCCCGGTTTGCCCATAATCTCCTGAATGGCCTTGTTCAGCGATACGCCGAAAATGCTTTTACCATCCACCGTTTCAATCAGATCGCCGGGCAGAATGCCCGCCTTGTAGGCTGGCGTGCCGCTCAACGGGCTTATGACGCGTAAATAACCGCTGTGCGGTTCAATTTGAATGCCCACACCGCCGAATACGCCATTAATCAGTTTGTCGAATTCCTGAACTTCGCTGGGCCAGAAAATCTCGCTGAACTTGTCCAGCTTCTGGAAGCAGCCATCCGCGAATTCCCGCGTCACGACTGTGGTTGGAATCTGAACGCTTTGGGTATCCGCCGTCAGGATGCGTTCCCACATGTGAATCATGCCGTCGGCATCAATGGCCGTCGCTGATTTGGCGCGGGTCATTTCCTGATTCAGGGCGTCACGGAACACCCGGCGGCGAACCGCGTCGCCGATTTTCGGAAAGCTTTCGGCAAGCACCGGGGTATCATCCATCAGCAGCAGGGCCCGCAGGCCGCCGGTCAGCATGTGGTTATAGCCGACGGGTGTGACATATTCATGCCGCGCTTCTTCCAGAGCCTGAAGCATCATGTCCTGATGAATGCCCGCAACGCTGTTCTGCCATTTATGAAAGGTGTGGGGTACCTGAAAGGTGGGGGAAACCGGCGCAACGGATGTGGCCGGTTTGATGGCCTGCTTTCCGACTTTTCCACTCTTAGTCACTGGTTTTGCGTTCTTTGCGCCGGTCTTGGATTTGCCGATTTTCTTAAGCAGCCGCCGACTCGTTGCCTTCTGCATGGCGTAAAACGCCTTCGGAGCATATTTGGCCACCAGCGTCGTGCGGCGAATCACCCGGTGCAATTGGGCATGAAACCGCCGCGAAATTTTGTAGACCGAATTCAATTCGTTATAAATTTCCAGCGATTCAAGCCAGCGCCCGGCGTGGTCATAGCGTTTGGCCCGACCTGCCATAATCGTTGTTAATTGTTGAACCCAAGCCTGTTTCTTGAATGCGGGCTTGTCGGTAGACATGGCATAGGCCGCCAGCATTTGCTCAAACGCCAGCATTTTTTTTCCGGCCTTCAAGTTTTTGCGTGCCAGCGTAACCTGTTTGTTGAGTTCTATCTGGGTCAGTTTTGCCTGCTTGTTCATGACCGATACATATTGTTTAACCCAGGCGACAACCTGCGCGGTTCCCGCTGTGGAGCCTGCGGGTGCCGCCATAGAGGCCAAGGCGGGCAAGTTTTGTTGTTCGATAAGCTGCCGGGCCTGTTGCGCATAACCGTTCCCGCCGGCCTGGGCATGAACCGGGCGCGGCATCAACAACGCCACCAGCCCGCTTCCAGCTGCGGAAACTGTTAAAAGAATGGCGAAAATCCGTAATCGACGTTGAACAACTTGCGACAAGCTACACCACCTGAAAAATATCCAGCCGAATTAGCTCGACTGAAAAATAAGCGAAATCCGTACAAACGCCCGCTGATTTCGGGCCTTTCCATGAATTACCTCTCCGTTTGGTGCCGGTACCGCGAGAACCGGTCCATGAATCTTACTTACGCAGGTAACCGCGGGTCAAGGCGATCGAAGAACGCGAGCCACGCCTACCGCACAGCCCGGACCGTATTTCCTGTCCACACTTCCTGTCCGCCGCGAGCCTTGGCCTGGCGGAGGGGCTGAGGAATTCCGATCCGACCTTAACTTCCTCCGGGAAATTCGCGATGACGGGCATTTCCCTCACTATGCGGCGGATCGGGAGTTGCTATATAGTTTCCGTCCGCAAGACATCCTTTCATACAAATTATAATCCTTTTTGGGAATAGGGGCACCTCCCGCCCGATAATGCCGCTTCAGGCTGCTGGGACAACCCGCTTTCCTTCGGTTATCATCCTTTTCCGACATATTCAATATGGTTATGGAGGTTGCCCATGCGTTTCCATTTTTTCAAGGTCATCCG
>JAJZEY010000208.1 GCA_021805585.1 Planctomycetota bacterium | reverse complement strand
CGCTTACACAACAAGCTCCGGTAACAGAGCTTATTCAAATTCCAGCAGCAGATCATTGGCCCCCACCGTCATGCCGGGCTGCACCAGAATCTTTCCGATTTTTCCATCGCGCGGGCTGTAAACCGCCGTTTCCATTTTCATGGCTTCAATGGAAAGCAGTTTATCGCCACGGGTAACACTTTGACCGAGACTGACCGCGACTGCGGAAATTTTTCCCGGCATCGGCGCGCCGATATGGCCGGGATTATCCCGCTCCGCCTTCGGCATTTGCACGCGGGCTTTGCCGCTTAACGATTTATCAGCGACCTTCACTTCACGCGGCTGGCCGTTCAGTTCGAAAAATACCGTTCTCATGCCATCGGGATCCGGATCACCGACGGTCAGGAACTTCACAAGCATCGTTTTACCCGGTTCAAGTTCGATGGGCACTTCCGCGTATGGCTGCATGGGGTAAAAGAAGGCCGGGGTGGGCAATACGCTGACATTGTCATGTTGTTTGCGGAAACGGTCAAAATGCGTATACACCTCGGGGTACATCAGATAGGCCGCGAGGTCCGTGTCACTTATTTCACGATGCAGTTTCTGGGCAAGCTCGTGGCGGGCGGCGTCAAGATCCACGGGGGGGAGTTTGGCTCCGGGCCGGGCGGTTATGGGTGTTTTTCCGCGCAGAATAATTTTTTGCAGTTTTTTCGGCCAGCCGCCGGGGGGTTGCCCCAGGTCCCCGCGCAGCATTTCCACGACGCTTTTGGGGAAGTCAATATGGCGGGATTGGTCCAGCACATCCTGGGGCTTGAGATTGTTGGTGACCATAAACAGGGCCATATCACCGACAACTTTGCTCGAGGGTGTAACTTTGACAATATCGCCGAAAAGCTCGTTGACCTGCTGATACATGGAGGCAATTTCATTCCAGCGTTCGGCCAGCCCAAGGCTCTTGGCCTGCACGCGCAGATTGGTGTATTGTCCGCCGGGCATTTCATGTTCATAAACCGATGAGGTGGTGGCCAGCATTCCTTCTTCAAAGGGCTGATAAAACCGCCGCACCGCCTCCCAATAATCCGCCAGAGCGGCCAGCGACTTCTGATCCAGGCCGCTGTCGCGCGGGGTGTTGGCCAGCGCGGCAACCAGGGAATTGAGGTTGGGTTGACTGGTCATACCGCTCATGGAGCTGATGGCCGCATCCACAATATTCACGCCTGATTCGGCGGCCAGAAGAAGGCTGGCTGTCTGCACGCCTGCGGTGTCGTGGGTATGAAAGTGAATGGGAAGTCCCACTTCATCTTTTAATGCTTTGACAAGTTTCTGCGCAGCCAATGGTTTGCACAGTCCGGCCATATCCTTAATGCCCAGGATATGCGTGCCCATTTTCTCCAGTTCTTTGGCCATGTTGATGTAATATTTCAGCGAATACTTTTCCCTTCGCGGATTAAGTATGTCGCCGGTGTAGCAGATTGCCGCCTCCAGTATGGCACCGCTTTCCACCACAGCGTCCATGGCCACGCGCATGTTGCGCGTCCAGTTGAGGGAATCAAAGACCCGAAAAACATCAATGCCGTTGGCGGCGGCCTGCCGGACAAAATATTTCACAACATTGTCGGGGTAGTTGGTGTATCCGACCGCATTGCTGGCGCGCAAAAGCATTTGAAACAGCAGGTTCGGCGCCCGGGATCGCAATTCCGCCAGACGCTGCCACGGGTCTTCATGCAGAAACCGCATGGCGGTATCAAATGTTGCGCCGCCCCACATTTCCACACTGAATAGATTCGGAAGCAGATGAGCCATGGCCTGCGCCGCCGGCAGCATATCGATGGTGCGCATACGCGTGGCCAGCAACGACTGATGCGCATCGCGCATGGTGGTGTCGGTAAATAACAGCGCTTTCTGCCGGGTGAGCCATTGGGAAAAATTCCTGGCACCCAGTTCTTTAAACCGGTCACGCATGCCCAGCGGCAGGCTTTGTCCATGCGGATAGGGAATTTCCGGTGGCGGCGTCATTGCGGCCAGATCGGGTGTGCGTTTAACTTCCGGAGAACCGTTTACAATCACATCACCGAGGTACGTCAACAGCTTGGTGGCACGATCGCGCCGGGCGGAAAACCGGAACAGCGCGGGAGTGTTATCCACAAACGTTGTCGTGGCGGCACCGGAGGCGAAAGTGGGATGCTGCACGAGATTTTCTAAAAATGGGATATTGGTCTTTACGCCGCGCACGCGGAATTCAGACAATGCGCGCAGCGTGCGGGCCACCGATTCTTCCAGTGTGGGAGCAAAGCAGGTGAGCTTGACCAGCAGCGAATCAAAATAGGGCGTTATGACCGCGCCGGTATAGGCCGTTCCGCCATCAAGCCGCACACCAAAACCAGCCGGAGAACGGTAACTGGTGATGCGGCCATAATCCGGAATAAAATGATTGGCGGCATCTTCCGAGGTGATCCGGCATTGCAAAGCCACGCCGCGGAAGGTGATTTTATCCTGGGTGGGAATCTGAATTTCCGGTCCGTGCAGATTGTGCCCCTGCGCCACGCGGATTTGTGATTTCACCAGATCAATACCGGTGATGATTTCCGTAACAGTGTGTTCCACCTGAATGCGCGGATTTACTTCGATAAAGAAAAATTCACCCGATTCGACATCCACAAGAAATTCGACCGTGCCGGCATTGCGATAATTGACCTGCCGGCCGATGGCCACCGCCGCATCACATATTTTCACCCGCAGTTCTTCCGGCAGCCCCACGCTGGGAGCCAATTCCACCACTTTCTGATGCCGGCGCTGTACGGAACAATCCCGTTCATATAAATGCACCAGATTGCCGTGCGCATCGCCGAGCAACTGCACTTCAATATGTTTGGCGCGGGTAATATACCGTTCGAGAAACACTTCGGATTTGCCGAAAGCTCCGCCGGCTTCACGCTGGGCTTCTTCGAGTTTGGCGCTTAATTCACCGGCTTCCCGCACCACGCGCATGCCGCGGCCACCGCCGCCGAAGCTGGCTTTGATAATCAGCGGGAAGCCGATTTCTTTGGCCATTTTTCTGATTTTTGTGGGGTCCGTAACGCCATGTTCGGTTCCCGGCAGCACCGGCGCTCCGGCCAGCTGCGCAATGCGCCGAGCCGCGGTTTTATCACCGAAGTCGCGCAGCATGTCGGGAGTCGGGCCGACAAAAGTTATGCCCGCGGCTTCACATGCGGCGGCGAATTCGGCATTTTCCGATAAAAAG
>JAJZEY010000609.1 GCA_021805585.1 Planctomycetota bacterium | reverse complement strand
TGGAATGATTGGCGTGGCCGCCGGCATTGTTTCGCACCACGGTGCGAATATCTTCGGGAACAGCGGCCAGATCGGCAATAATCGCCTGAACCGATTTGCCTTCCAGTGCCGGCTTTCCGGCGATCGAGTTGTTCAAATTGGTGACATAAGCGCCATGGTGTTTTCCATGGTGAATTTGCATGGTCAGGGTATCAATGACCGGTTCAAGTGCGGAAAAATCGTACGGTAAATCAGGCAATGTAAAAGCCATGATGCAGCCCCTAAAAAAAAGTACCTTATCGCCAGGCCACTCGGTGCGGCCAGCGGGCGAAAATAAGTTATCCCATTATATAGGGCGAAACGGGGCAAAAGGCCAGCCCGGCGGTTTGCCATTATTTTGACAAGTTATAATGTACCTGCAGGTTTTGTGCGCCAAGCACCGCAGACGTGCTGGTTCCGGCTTTAACATCCGCGTTTTTCAGCCAGATTTTCATTTTTGCAGCGCCGGCCCGCCAGGCGAAAATCACATAAGACCCTGGCGCGATATGGAGCGTCTGCACCGTGGATCCGTTAAGTGACAGGTTCGCCACGCGGTCTTGCTTAAGCAAAGGAAGCAGCGTGCCGTTCAAATAAGTCTTGATACGGGAAAGCGAGTCGGACGTGGTTTTTCCAACCTGCGAGTTTAGAAAAATCGGAATCATAAGATCGTAGTTTTCGGGTTCCGAATCGGTATCGGGCATTCGCATGTTCGCCTGATTCCGGTAACTGATCGCCGCACCGGGTGTCGGGGTACCTTTAACTTTGGCCTCCGCTTGGGTCCAGGCCGCATCATTGGCGTTAATTGCCCGTGAAATAATTCCCAGGCGATGGTAGGCGTTCTGCAAGGCGTCGCCAATGTGATGCTTGGGTGTCGTTGCCCGGATGATCCAGGCATGAACCAGATGTTTGCTTTGTCCGGATGAAAGCGACACGGCCAGTGTGGAATTGGCATAAGGATGCTGCGGGTAATCATCCACGGGCAGAGCGGCAAGGGATTTGGGAAGGGTGATCGCTGTCATATCCACCCTGGCGGTCCCCTTTATTTCAAAATATTTTGGCTTTTGATCCCGATTTATTTCAAAAATCCAGTTTTGAATGACCACGTGATGTCCCTTGACCCGGCGGAAATCATCCACAACAGGGCTGTTCAGGGTAAGGGGGCGAAACTGGGCACCATCCTTCAGGTACCCGATTGGATAATATTGCGAACCTTCCTTAGTAACCAGACGCACTTCCGTGGGAGTTAGCCGAAGGAAGCCGGCATCGGAACTGATGGCTGGCGGCTTGGTTCCGCGCCGCACCTGGCTGCGAATGAGAATGATTTTGCGATCAGCGGCGGGTTCGGGAATTCCCAGCAGCCGCAACACGTGGGCGGGTTCGCCTTCGCCCAGAACCGACAGGAGTTGCGGGGCCAAAGCGTGGTGACCGGTGAACTGAATGGTGTGCCGCAGGCCATACAGTTCCCGGGAAAGGTCCGGGTGAACGTCAGCAAAGCTAGTGGGTCCCCCAAACGCGCCTTCGCTAAGGGAATCCCAAATGGCGATGGTAAAGGAATCCGGTGCCAGCCACAGGCCACTGCTGTTGCCGGCCTTCTGAAAAATACCATCCGGGTAACGGTTGAATCCCAGAATGGTGGTCGGCAAGGGCAGCATTTCTACGCCGATGACCACACTACCGATGATAATCATGCCCACAAAAAAGCCCACCACCCCTGCGGAAATGCGCGCGGGCCAGAGGGGAAGGTCAATTTCGCCGCGAACAAGGAAATCAAAAAGCGAACGAATAGCGGAAAAACCGATGAAAAAAATCAGCAAAAAGCTTGCCCCGCGGGCAAAGCCGGGCCGCCAGCCCATCAGGTAATGCGAGACCGGTTCATAGATACCCATGGCCAGACCGGAGGCGAATAGCGCGCTGGCCAATACCAGAATGGCGGTAAGCGGCCCTTCCGTGGCCAGAAACATCGCCACCAGAAGTATGTACAACAGAACAATAAATTGCAGAATCATAACGACCTTTGTCTTCGCTTGGCGGGCGGTTGGCGGCCCGCCGGATTTTCGGCAGTGGTCCGGAATTTACACACGGGTTTTAGGCCATTGGAATCGGTCCGGTATCACTGCCGCTGCCATCGCTTTTTCCCGTATCTGGTGCCGTTGATCCGGACTTTGATCCACCCGCGGTCGAGCCGCCGGACCGCGATCCACCGGCGGTTGAACCGCCGGGGCGCGAGCCGCTGGAGGAGCCGGGCGTACGCGATCTGCCGACGGTTTTTTCCGCGCTGCAAACGCGAATGACTTCCTGAATTGAGGTAATACCCATGGCGAATTTGCGGATGCCATGCTCGACAAGCATGACCATACCGGCCTTGCGGGCCAACGTGGTAATTTCCTCGGCGGTCTTTCCTTCGCGGATGGCGGTGCGAATATCATCATTAACGACCAGAACTTCAAAAATACCGGTTTGACCGCGATACCCCAGTCCGCCGCAGTCCGGACATTTAATCAGGTTCCCGCGCTGGTCGCGTACCGCCTGGGTATTGGCCTTAAACGATTGAAGTTCACGGCCAACCGGCAAATTCAGTTTGCTGATTGTCGCGCTGTCCGGCTGGTAGGAAACTTTGCACGTGGGGCACAGAAGGCGGACCAGTCGCTGCGCCACAATCGCCCGCAGCGAGGCGGCCGCGGTATCGCGGTCCGTTACCAGCTTCCGCCACAGATCAATCACGGCACGGCAGTCGGCGGCCTTAAGTCCCAGGTAAACCTGATGCTCCACCGCGCCGTATTTGGCAACAAGTTCCGCCGTGGCGGCATCCGGGCATTGGGCAACCATCAGGACATGGGGGTCCTTAAGCATAAGGCTTTGCAGGACTTTGGAATGAATCGCGTCGGTTGCCTGCGGATCAAAACGGGTAATGGTAATGGATTCAAATTCCACGCGTGGATTAACTTCCATGGTCTGAATGCTGGTGGTGAAAGCGTCGAGTCCGGCGATGAATGAATACAGCGTGGTGGTACGACCCATGTGGGGCGGCGCGGCGACTATGACCAGGCCATCCGGCTGTTTCATGATCGCCTTTAGCGATGTAAGCTGGTCGCTGGAGAAGCCAAGGTGGTCCATGGGCAGACGCCACGAATCTTTTTCGTTGGCCTGAATAACAAGTTTTTCACCGGCGGTGGTGCCGCTGGAATGGGCCGTCCATGAAATGGT
>JAJZEY010000022.1 GCA_021805585.1 Planctomycetota bacterium | reverse complement strand
TTGCCGTGGAACCAGAGTTGGCCGGTCTGGTCAAGAAAGTTTCGCATTTGGGCGGCCATATTGCCGAAGCGGGTGGGCGTGCCAAAAATAATGGCATCGGCGTCGACCAGTTGATCCGGTTTGATGACGGGAATATGGGCGAAAGCCTTGCGTGCTCCGGCCGCACCGGCTTTTTCCAGAACCTCCGGCGGCATAAGTTCCGGGACTTGGAATAATTGCACCTCGGCACCGGTAACTTCACGGGCACCGGCGGCAATGGCTTCGGCCATAGTGTAAATATGACCGTACATACTGTAGAAAACGACATGAATTTTGACGGACATGATTAGGCTCCTTAAAAAGTGATGTTATAAATCCGTATCCGTACCAATGGCGGATGCGGCCAGACCTTTTTCCATTAAACCGCGTTCGAGCTGGTCAAGCAGTTGTTGAAGTTCCTGTTGCTGCCGGATGTTGAGGTTGCCGAATATTTCTTCAACCGATCCGTGGACCAACGGGGCGACACGACCCAGAAGATTGCGACCCGCCTGGGTTAAAAACAGTTGCTTGGCGCGTCCATCGTCCGGATCGGGAATCCGCTCAATGAGTCCAGATTCTTCCATTCGGCTGATGACGGTGCAGACGTTCCCTTTGGTGACCAGCAGATGACCGGCAAGTTCCTGCTGGGAAATGCCTTGGGTGGCATTAAGGATGGCCAAAATTTCAAATTGTGCCAATGTGACGTTCCGTGATCGCAAGGCACCGCCGATAAGGCGTGCCATTCGCCAATAAACACGGGCAATCTGGAGCCAATTTTGCTTGGTTAATTCGCCCGGAGGGTAAACCACTTTCAGGTGTGTCCGGGAGGCTGGTATGGAATCGGCATCGCTCATTAGTTTAATCGTATACCAAATAACGCTTTTGTCAAATGGCACGGTAAAGAAATGCGATCAGGCGCTTCCCGCTCATCCAAATCCACCCATTTTGTCATTTGATAGACGGGCTGATCCGCCAAGCATGAGAATTTACCGGTCCGCCGCTTGAAAGGCTTCCAATAAAAACCGGCTTTGAATTCGAATCCGTGGTTTGGTTAATTCCGATGAAAAAATATGGGATATTCCGATGTCCGCTTTTGGTTATCTATCATAGAAATGTCACCGATTTGTCGAAAAAAAATAAGGGGTCTGCTGCGGAACGGAGTTCATCGGCAGGAGCATCCGCATTGGCACGGACATGCCGGGGTGAATTCGGATGATTAATTCCCAGTCTTAGGGGAACGGCATGACTACTTTTCAATTGCCCGATGCGAGGGAATGCACGGAGACATTCCGGAAGATTCGACGCGGGCGGGCTTTTAGTCTGGTGGAAATTCTGACGGTTATTACAATTATCGCAATTCTGATATCCCTTCTTCTGCCTTCCCTGCGCAAGGCAAGAATTCTGGCCAATGAAACCACTTCCGCGGCGAATCTGCACACATGGGGCCAGGTTGCGCTTCTGTTTGCGCGCAACCACATGGGAGATTTTCCCGCCACCTATGGCTTTGGCGAATCTTCCAATACCAGTTATGCCCAGAGCATTTTAAATCAATTGCAGCATCAGAATCAGGGGATCAGCAACAAGTATGGCATCGGGTTTTTTCAATGCGGGGAAACCGCGACGCTTTGGCCGTTGGCCTTGAACAACAGCAGTGTCACCGAAAACAACTCGGATTACGGGTCTGATTGGCTGCGCTTCGGCACGCCCTACAGCACTTTCCTGCAATATGGCGGCGATGGCGATATTCCAACCACGGATGTATGGGGTGATCAGATGGGCAGCGCGGGAGATGGCATGACCATCCCTTATGTGGATGACTGGGACCCGACGGAGCTTGGCGTGTATCAGGGGTTGCCCGACTGGCGCACCAGTTCCGTGCGTCTGGCACCGTGGATGATCTGCCCGGGCGTAAATTACCAGCAGGACCTTTATGCCGGTGATAAAATTTTCCAATGGGGTGATTTTATCACAACCACATATATGTATGTAGCCGACGCCACAAGCCGCCAGTCCGGCAACTTCCAGCAGTATGGTGGTGGCGGGCTGGGGAATGGAATTGTTCTGGGAAGCGGGTTTAATGACAATGTGACGCCCGGAGCGCCCTCCAACCTGCTGGCGGCCGATGCGGTGGTATGGGGCGGCGGCGGAATGCAGGGAAATTTATATATGATCAATTTTCCGCACTACATCAATCCGGAAGCCCCGGCCTTTCAGAATCTGCTTTATGCCGATGGCCATGTGGATGGCGTAAGCAATCCGACCTATTACGATCCGCATATGGCGCGCAATGTAAACGCCTTGACTACCGCAAACTGGGCGATTGCCCATGTGCCTCCAATCGCCAAAGGCCAAACTCCGCCGTTTACCGAGCCACCAGGCAATTCCGCGCTTAGCTGGGTCAATACATGGAATGCCATCTGGACGGGCTGGTACTTTTATTACCCGAACGCTCCGGGCGGGCAATGATTGAAGCCCAGGCCCGGCACCGCGATGGAAAGTGGAACAGGGCTTTAGCCCCTATGCAGGCACTATAAGTATCCGTGCCAATCAATGGTCGCCCACTGTGCCCAAAGCCCAGTGATAAAGGATCGGTCCGCCGCGGGAATTCCGGCGGCCTTCCGGATTCAACCGGAAAAATTCGACGTTGGCGGGAATAATGATAGCCTCGGCGCTGCTTATCGTCCGTTTGCCATCCGGCGGGCGGTTAGGGCTATTTTCGGGAATTTTACTCCAATACTCAATCTGTACGGGATATTCCGTTCCCCACAGGATGTGCATGGAATCATGCGTGCGGAATTGTACCGCCCCGTCAATCGCCAGGTGGTCGCGTGCGATAAAGTCAGGCTTCACCGGGGATTCTTTGTTATACATGCCGCCGCCGAAAATATCCTCGGTTACCACCCGCATCAGAATTTCGCCGGGGCATAGGCCCGTAAAGCGGCGCACGGCGGCTCCGGCTGTTCCCAGAAGAGATATCCCTTCGCATGAAAACAGGTGATCAACGTGAATGGGTAATAATCCGTTGGCTGTCCGGATGTCCACCGCGCCGGAAGATGCCGACTGCCATAACACGTCCCCGATTTTCCATTCGTGTGGCGGCACTTTGGGCTTCCAGATGAAAGGTATGCTGGCAAGAAATCGAATCACGGGCCACAAATCCGCCGCCGCCACCATCCCGGGCGCATCAGGCCGGTTGATGTTAAGA
>JAJZEY010000115.1 GCA_021805585.1 Planctomycetota bacterium | reverse complement strand
GTCTTGCCTGGAAAATGGGATAAAAGCGGGAAGTTCTCCATTCCCGACGTTCCAGCCGGTCATACGTATGACCTGATCTGTTTTAATTCGGCCGGGCGATGGGAAGGCGTGAATATGCGTTATTTCAAGCCGGTGAATGCCGGTCCACCCATGACCCGCGCCGACGTGGCCGAGCTTGTGGATTTTATTGAAAAAATTGAGCGCTTCACCAATTACAACCGCCCCATCTGGATCAATGGCGACCATAACCACGCCACCATGGTGGTTGAACAGCTTGATACCAAATCGTATGTGACCGGCCACAATGGGTCGATTATTTTCCGCGTGGCGGTCTGGTATTTTCAGCGGTATTACAGTGGCTGGGCTAAAATGAATAATATGGGCAAGGTCATGACGCGCTGGCGCGGCCCTGCGGGAAATATTCCCAACCCGTGGCAATATCTGCCGGCGCTGGGCGGCATTCGGATACACCGGAATGGAAAATATAAAGCCATTTCCACATCGCTGCCGGCACCAAGTCCGCATCATGGTCTGGATGGCGCGATTCCGCACTGACGGCGCTGCAACGTCAATTCACTGTTTTTGATTCATGCGGCCCAGAGCCCGGTAATAGGCATTGACCAGGCCTTTGTAGCGGGGAAGCGATTCGTTACGCATGGCGTTGATAATCAGATTACGCGCCCGTGGCGGCAAATTACCCCATTGCTTTTTTTGCGATTCAAAGGGCTTGCCGGTCCGCACCGGCAAAGCTCCGCCACCGGGTAGATACGACTGGGTCGCCGACTGGCTTGGCGACATGGTTTGCCCATGGCCCTGGTTCTGCCCCTGGCTTGGCTGCATACCCATGCTGCCCTGCTGTTTCTGATGATGCCGCTTTCCTTTTCCACTCCCCTGCGACATTTTTTCGGCAAGTTTAATTAACTCGTTCAAGGAAAGCACGACCCGCTTCTGGGCCGCCTGGGTCGGTTTGCCAGCGTTCAGGGCCAGCAGCCCGCTTTCGCTGGCCGCCATATTCTTCAGCACGCTTTGCAGACATTTTTTGGCTTCCTGACGCGGATCGACTGGTGCCACCGCATGATGGGCCACCAGTGGCCAGGCGAGCATTTGCTGTTCCCACGCTGGAGTCCGCGCTTGCAGCGTTCCGCCGACGACCAAGGACAGCGATATTCCGCCAGCGCACAGCATCGCGCAGCGCGTTAGCCGCGGGAAAAGCGGACACTGAATGAATTGCAAGTGTTTCACAGATGAACCTCCCGTTTAGGGCAAATGAATTATACCGCTTAGACCGGCAAATTAAAATGACGGGCAAATTATTGCTGGAATGGCTCTATGGCCAAATAGACCCGCAAACCCGCGGCGGAGCTTGGCCGTCCAAGATGGCCCCCCATCGAATGCCGCAAAACATAGAAAAAAAGGGCGTTATCGCTGTTTGGATTTTTCGCTTTATTTTGGAGAAAATGCGTTCTTATGATAGCGCACCATGGGCTGGCCATCGATCGGCCAGATCACCGCGGCAACATCGAAGCGCGGTGTAAAAGATCCAAGACGCCGGTGCCGCATGAACTCTCGTGCGGCCCTGCGCAGGAAACGTCTTTTGCCGTCGCGGATGGTTCGCTCGGGCGAACCGGCCAGTTCCGACCGGCGCGTGCGAACTTCTATAAACACAATATCCGGGCCATCTATCGCAATAATGTCCAGTTCGCCACCATCAAACCGCTGGTTCCGTGCGACAATCTTCATGCCCAGCACGCGGCGGGCGTGGCGGGTAGCAAGGGCCTCCCCGCGAGCGCCCAGCAATTGGGCGGCCGTTGGCACACGGTTGGTTTTCAGCCGCAACAGACGACTCAAAAAGTCCCGCACCGCCATGGGCAAGCTCGCTGCTGGTATCCGTACAGACTCTGTTTGTCTTACGAGCCAACGGCGGCCCGTCCGCGTCGGGTAACCGGTGATCAGCCGGCTTTTTTGTGTGTATAGTAGCCGGGCATCGGACTGCCGAGCTTTTTCCAGTGGGCGATAATCGCTTCGGATTTACCGGCACTGTTAAGCACATGCAGTTTGCGCTGCACCATGGAAATAATCGCCTCGCGCGCCGGACCCAGATAATTACGCGGATCGAATTCCGCCGGCTTGGTTGCGAAGACTTCCCGAATTTTCGCGGTCATGGCCAGGCGAAGATCGGTATCAATATTCACCTTGCATACGCCATATTTGCTGACGGCCATGTGAATCTGATCTTCCGGAACGCCTTTGGCATTGGGCATTGCACCGCCATATTTGTTCACCAGGTCAATAAATTCCTGCGGCACACTGCTTGAACCGTGCATGACCAGTGGAATGCCGGGGCAGGTTTTCATGATTTCTTCAATGCGGCTGAAAGCCAGCTTGGCTTCATGTTTGAACTTAAACGCACCATGGCTAGTGCCAATGGCCACGGCCAGGGAATCAAGGCCGGTCCGCTTGCAGAAATCGGCCGCCTGCACCGGATCGGTCAGGAATTTTTCCACATTTTTTTCATATTCGGCGGCATCCAGGCCCACCACGTCTTCTTCAATTCCGCCCAACATACCGAGTTCGGCCTCCACCACGACGCCGCTGGCATGGGCGACTTTTACCGCTTCGGCGGTCAGATGCACGTTTTCCTCATAAGGATGGTGGCTGCCGTCAATCATCACGCTGGTGTAACCGTCATTGACGCAGGTTTTGATCAGATCCACCGTGTCGCCGTGGTCACAGTGGATTGCGACCGGAATTTCCGGATGGTCGGCCACGGCGGCATCAATAATAGCCTTAAGGTAACGGATATTGGCGTACTTCCGGGCCCCCTTGGAAATTTGCAGAATGCATGGACTTTTCTCTTTCGCGCAGGCTTCAATGATGGACTGGGCGAGTTCCATATTGTTCACATTGAACGCGCCAATCGCAAATCCGCCGGTATAAGCAAGATCAAACATCGCTTTGGTGGTCATAAGAGGCATGGTGTTAACCTTTCAAAAACAAAAATCCGAACTGCGTCCAGCCGATAAAAGGATTTCCGGCCCGGAACAGAGTCCCAAACCGGACAGTTTAGGGCAAAACAATACCGTCTGCCAAGTGTCCAATTGCGACATTGTCGTCAAGAAGTAGAAATGTCACCCTGTTAGCCGAAGTAGAAGTGTCACCCTGACATCGATACTCCAGTGGCGTGGCGGCCCGGCGTAGGCGCAGGGAGGGGCGCAGCCCCGACCGGA
>JAJZEY010000330.1 GCA_021805585.1 Planctomycetota bacterium | reverse complement strand
GTACACAATTGCACCGTTGCCCGCATCTTGAATCATTCGCATGGATTGCCGCAATTCCCGGCCGCTTGGTGTGAAATTTGCGTCAAATACGTCGCCCAGCAGGTGCTCTGAATGCACGCGCACCATCACTGGATTTTCCTGCGGGATCGCTCGTCCCGTGGTTCCATCCAGCTGGCCGGTTTGTCCCGCGCACAACGCCAGATGAAGCAGCGAATCCTGCCCGCTTTCGTAAACGTGCAGGGTAAACGGACCTTCGGCGGTGTCAATTGCGATCGATTCAATTCGCCGCACCAGCGTTTCGCGCGCCAGGCGGTATTCAATCAGGTCGGCAATTGAAACCATTAACAGATCGTGCCGGCTGCAGAATGTAGTCAATTGCGGCAGACGGGCCATGCTGCCATCTTCCGCCATAATTTCAATAATAACACCCGCCGGATACAATCCCGCCAAACGTGCCAGATCCACCGAACCCTCGGTTTGACCGGCCCTTTCCAGAACACCGCCCGGTCGGCAACGCAGTGGATTGATATGGCCCGGTCGGCACAAATCATCGGGTTTAGACTTCGGATCGATCAATGTTTGAATGGTTTTTGCCCGTTCGATCGCCGATACGCCGGTCGTAATTCCAAACCGCGGATGGGCGTCCACGGTTACCGTAAATGCGGTACCCAGTGGTGCCGTGTTGTGCGACCATTGCGGGTGCAGCGCCAGACGATCGCAGTCTTCCGGGGTCATGGCTACGCAAAGCACGCCTCGTGCTTCCTTGACCATAAAATTCACAATTTCGGGCGTAATCGAACCGGCGGGGCAGACCAGATCCCCCTCATTCTCCCGTTCCTGATCATCCACCAGCACCACCATGCGGCCGCGGCGCAATTGGGCCAGTGAATCTTCAATTGACGCAAAGCTCATACTATTTGCCACTTATAGCGGACTGATGCGGAAAGCTCAAACCTTCCGAAAACTCAAGCCCGTAGAAAATCAAGGGCTGTTTCCGGAACCCGCTTGCCGCAACCCGCACGCCCCAATCGCTTGGGGTTAGCCTGTCCGTTAGTAGCGGCGCAGGTGTTGTGCCATGTCGTTCGCCTGGATGTCGGAATAACAAGTGTTCCCATTAAACTAAATTTCACAAATACAGAATTAAAATTCTAGTTTGGCGAACATACTTTGAGCATTTCACTGGCCGGACAAGTCATTGGCGTAGTGACCTGTTGCCCTTGTGGGCTGTTCATCGGCACCCAAGGCGAACCTTTCGCCGGTGACCGCACCAGCACCGAATTTTGAGACATTATTGCCTCTTCAGCCATTGGGCTGAATCCTCCCGGCTTTCCCGTCTGTCCGCCCTTAATCATTTTGTCCAGCATCGCCTTGGCTTGGGGCGAATATTCCTGAAGGTAGGTAAGCTTTTTGTCCGAACAGCTTCCGCAGGCATAGAAATATGCCAGAACCAGTGTCGGTTTGCCGGTCGCACCAGTCAGCGGAGGATAGTCCGTCATCGGGCGAATATGCAAAGTTTGATTGCTGGTATCCCAATAATAAGCCCTGGATGGTACGCCGGTTACCGATCCACCGCCCATGAAACTGCGGATGGAAAGTGCGAGCACTACAATTATGACCACAACCGCTACAATGCTGACCACTGCGGAGTTCCGGTTGATTGTATCGCGTAAATTACCGGGTTTAAGACTTTCCTTCCAATTGTAGGGCAAAATCATGTGAACCGATCCTTCATAATGCGGCCTGAATAAAGCAAGCATAGATCTATGCCCGTCAAGCCAATACGCCAATACCCGCACGCAACAGAACGATGCGTAATCCCTAGTTAATTGGAAATGTAGCACGTTTAAGGAAAAATACAAGTCCATTGCCCGGTGCCACTGAATTTCCAAGTCCGCTTACAACCGGCGACGACCGACTGTGTTAAGAGGCTGTTTATCCATTGGCGGTCCCTTTTTAGCAATATCCCGGCAAATGGACCACCTGTCGGCTTTACGCCCGAAATCACAAGTCGGAAGACTTCCATTCCGGTTACGATACCGCAGGCTCATTTTCCGCCGTTTCCAGGACCACCAAAGCAAGTCGGCCGCCGGGCGACGGTGCCAATATTTTTTTTCATGGATTTGCCATACCGCACTAAACCATGGATATTGTAGCCCATCAGGAACGGTTTTCACGAACATCCGAGGACGGTTATGCCAGTTGAATTAGCCCCGCTTGAAATCGGATTGTGCAGTTGGTCCATTGGCAGCAGTCGGATACCACGCATCCGCGCGGTCTTAAGCCAGTTGAACCTTCGCGCTGTGCACCTTGCCCTTGGTCCGGTTCTTGCCGCGCCTGCCGCCCGGCGTAACGCCTGGATTTCCGCGTTAAGAAAAAATGCTCTGTTTCCTACCGCCGCCATGATCGCCTTTCCCGGCGAGGACTATTCTTCGCTGGCCAGCATTCGAAAAACGGGTGGCTATGTGCCGGAGAAATTGTTTATTAAGCGCCTCAAACGGACCGTGGATGCCGCGAAGGTATGCAAAAAAATCGGCATCCGATATCTTTCAACCCATGTTGGTTTTATTCCCGCACCGCGCGACAAAGCCGCGTATGCCGATTTTCTTGGCCGCCTGATGCACGTCAGTGATCAAGTCGCCGGGCAAGGCGTGAGTTTGCTTTTCGAAAGTGGCCAGGAATCCCCGGAAACACTTGCCACCACCATGGAGCGGCTCCGACGGGATCATGTCGGAATAAATTTCGATCCCGCCAATATCCTGCTTTATGGTCATGGTGACCCGGTTACCGCCGCACTGGTCCTGGCACCATGGATTAAACATTTTCACGCAAAAGACTGCAAACTTCATCCCCGTCCGGTGGCCGAGAGTTGGCGCGGCAAGGATGCCAATCTTGGTCAGGGCGATGCGCGACTGGCCGATGTTATTCGGGTGCTTGTGTCGCGTTCCTACCACGGTCCAATTATTATTGAGCGCGAGCTGGCTAAAGTTTCCATTCGGCAGATTGCCGCAGACATCACCTTTCTTCGTCAAATTGTGGACCATGTTCGTCAGGCCAATATTTAATCGCAGCCTGTGGCGTCCGGGGAATTCGTCTGATCCGCCTGGCGACCCAATAAGGCTCCGCGCCCGTCCCATCAGCGCTTCAGCCGCGGGTTATATCTCTTGCGCGGACGGCCTTATTCGCTTATGGCACGCGAAGGGTGCTTCAATCCCGCGCATATGCAGCCGCCGG
>JAJZEY010000519.1:628-3232 GCA_021805585.1 Planctomycetota bacterium | reverse complement strand
GATGAGAGCCTTCATGAGTGATTTCCTCCAAAAAGTTTCGCCAGAACATGCCGCATTCGCACCGATTATATGCCCGGCAGGCAGGATAACAATTCATCGTGGCCACGGACTTTGAACCAGCGTGCGGTGCCATGGAATTGACGCATGCGGTCCGTGCGCGTAATCTTCAGGTTTCTGCGGATCACCGCCGCGCGGTACGGCGGGATTATGTCCTGTTTTTCCGGAATTTTGCGTGCGTTGTCCATTCTGCCACAACACTGATGAAGACCGTGTGATAGATTCCCGTCCGGTGGAGGGCGGCGATGCAATCCGTCGCCGGCGCGCCTGTGATCACTGCAACCGACGATACACCACCTATGAGCGAATAGAGGAAACCGTCCGGCTGACGGTTGTGAAAAAGGATGGATCGCGTGTGCCATTTAACCGCAATGCGATTGCCGATGGAATTCAGAAAGCCTGTTACAAACGGCCGGTATCCGCGGAGATCATTGCCCGACTTGTCGATTCGGTGGAAGAGACTATCGCGCGGGAATTCCAGCGGGAAGTCCCCAGCAGCTTTATCGGGGAAAAGGTGATGGAATTTCTGCGCCAGACGGACCAGATTGCCTATGTACGATTCGCCTCCGTGTATCGCCAGTTTAAAGACCTCGGCGAATTGATGAACGAAGCCCAGAATGTCATCGAAAAGGCCCGCACAGAAGATCCCAGCCAGTCGGATATGTTCAACGACACCTGAGCCATCGCGGACGCGGCCGGTCGAATGAAGCCGCAGGCGGCGGCGCAATCAGAAATTATTTCCGTAAAATCTTTCCGCGGCCATTGCGGGTCGGCCGTGCCCGACGGGTAAAAAAAAGCCGCCGCACCATCAGGAATGGTGCGGCGGGCATACGTTAAGAATTATTCGGCGGGTCGACCTTCCGCCGGAATTATTCAGCGGATTTGTCCACGAATCAATTTGGAAGCCTGGTTGCTCGGCACATTCAGCGCGCCCAGCGCGGCGGCGGCGGCAATCTGGACTTTCGGGTCTGATTCGGTGGCGACCACCTGAATCAGACTGTTCACCTGGGCGGAATTCAGATGATTCCCGACGTTGCGGGCCGATGTGGCCAAATCATTAAACAGTCGCTGCTGCACGGCCGCGGGGGCCGAGGAACTGTTGAGCGATGCACGCGCCAGCATCAGCTGTGCCTTGGGGTTCCGTACATAGCCGAGCACAGCGGCGGCCGCAACCACAACCCGGTTGTGCTGATTGTGCAACGCCTGATTCAGTGCGGGCAGTGCCACGTTCACATTGAATATGCTGGCCCGGTTTTGGGCCATGCTCTTAAGCAGACCGGCGGCGGCAATGCTTAGCCGCATGGCCTGACCAGACGATGGCGTCATGCTGCCAAGCCGTTTGAGAATGGCATGGTAACGCGAAATAATGGTCTGTTCACCCGCCCCATTCGGCACGACACCAAACGTACGGAATTGAACATAATCCAGATGGGCTTTGGTTAATTCAGAGGCACTTCCGGTAACCAGAACCGGAGTGTAACGCAGCCGGTCGTCGGTGGCCGCCAGGCTTATAAGCTGATTGGCCTGGACTCCGCCTGGCACAATCACCAGACCAAGATAGGGAACTTCACGAGCCTGATTCATTGCTTGTGCGACAGTCGAGCCGTCAATGACATGGAACTGGGCGCGAAGCTCACCCTTCACCTGATTGCGTATCTGATTGCTGGAATTGACCAGCAGCAGAGTCGGTTTGCTGGACTGGGCAATGGCCTCGGACAGCACGGGCACAACACGGTACGCACCATTGAAGGTGGCCGCCGGATTGGCCTTGGCTAAAGCCGAAGCGGCCGCGAAACGGACCAGCGGATCGGGATAGGTCATGGCATCAAGCAATGGGGTGGTGTGCCGGCCAGAGCCGACCAGCCCCTGCACGCCCCCAGTTTGGGCAAGTGCGGCGATAACCTTGAGGATCAGGGCGCTGTTTTCTTCCTGCAGTGCATAAGTCAGCGCCGAGTTAAGGTACCGCGGCCCGGCGGCAACGGCGTAGTAGCCCGCATCCGGAGCGCCCGCCTTGCGGGTTGGGTCGATCTGACCCGAGGGTAAATTGACTTCGCGCCGCAGGTTGGCGGTAATCCAGAGGCTGATGGCCTGACTGTTGTGAGGATCCAGTTGCAGAGCGGCCTCGCAGGCACGCATGGTCTGGATATCTTTCCAGATCGGGGTGGGAACTTCCACGCCGGTGACGTTTTGCAGTGCCGGGTCAAAATACCAGACGGGGTTGGTCGCTTCATCCGGCTGATTGGGCGATACCGACGGTTCGTTATGGAAATACGACCAGGCCAGCCGCATATACAACTGGGCCGGAGTCATGGAGGCGAATTGACCAGTCGGGTCCAGTTTCGCCAGGGCCGCACGGGCGGCATCCTTGACGGCAATGGGGCTGGATGGCGATTCAAGGAGTTGTTTGATATAGGCCATCGCCTGCGGGTAACCAATGTTGCCCAGCACCTGAATAATCTGAACTTTTTCCGCAACCGGAGTTACCTGCAATTCCTGCACAAGCGGATTGACCAGAGGCTTACCCAGATCACTCATCATCTGAACAAG
>JAJZEY010000519.1:0-618 GCA_021805585.1 Planctomycetota bacterium | reverse complement strand
CCTTGTCGGCGGGTCGGCCCAGGAAATGAAAAAAGTAGGGACCGGCAAATTCGCCCGCAGCGCGTAAACGCGAACGGGAAACGACATAGGCCTGCGGGCTTTTGCCCATGGCCAATATCGCCTGGCGAATGCGGAATGGGTCTCTAGCCAGAGCGATGTAGCCCTGATTGATCAGCTTGCCGAGTTTCATGGCCACGCTTTTGAGTATTGGATTCTGCTCATCGGCCAGAATTATTTCCATGATATGGCGGCCGTTGGCGGCTCTTTCAAAAGCTCGCAGCGTTTGTACCGGCGTGGGACCAGCCTGCAGCACCGCGGCGCCAAAATCGTGGGCGAGGGTCTGATTGCCCATAAGGGAATAATGCATGAACAGATCAGCCTGATTGATCAGCTTATGCGAGGCCTGCTGACCAGCCAGCGGGTCGGCCTGACCGAACGCGTTAGATGAAAGTCCGCCAAAAAGCGCCGCCGATGAAACCACCGCCGCAATGAGCGCCGCGCCCACCGATTGCCGGAGGCCGGTTCGCGATGGGGTGCGGGATGAATCCGTCAAATGGGGAACGCCATCCGCCAGAGCACGTGTTGCAACCGGCCACCGGGAACATCTGAATACCATAG
>JAJZEY010000391.1 GCA_021805585.1 Planctomycetota bacterium | reverse complement strand
GATTCACACGCACCGCCAGCGTATTGATTTGGTTAAAATGAACCTGGTCGGTCACATTCAAGCGGAAACCGGTATAGCCACCCGGATGGGCGCCCAGTAAATGGCCGTTCAGATAGACATGGGCATCGCGGTAAACGCCCTGAAAATCCAGCCACAGCATTCGCGTTTTATCCACCGCGGGCACTCGAAAAGTTCGCTCGTACCAGGCGGGGTAGGTCGGCAGATAGCCATGGCCAACATGCGCGCCGGGCGAAAACTTTCCTCGCACAATATAGTCGTTGGGAAGTTGAACCCGCCGCCAGGCACTGTTTACAATCGGAACGCCGGATATTTTGGGCTGCGGATGATAATAGCCGATAAAAACGGGCCCCATAATGCCACCGCCGCCAGCCGTGTTTTGCACCCGCACGGTCAGGACATTTTTTCCGGCGGAATGCCAGGCGGAATCCAGCGGCACCCGAAAGGGCTGATTCCACCCCTGATGCTGAAACAATCTCCGACCATTAAGATAAACCGTTCCGTTGTCGTCCACACTTTCAAAATAAATAGTCCGATTCGCACGGGTCATCCGCGGCAACCGTATCTGGAACCAGGCGAAGCCGACGCGGCCATGAAAAACATCCGTGCCGGTTTTTACGGTTTGCCAGCCTGCGGATTTGGCCAGCCCCGCGGGAACCCGGTGTGGAGAACCGGTCCGGATCGCGGGCTTCCACCGCCAGGTGACCAAGGGCTGCTTATGGCGGATTCGGGGCGCGGTCAGCGCCTTCCAGTGCCAGTGAAAATCAAGATTTTCGGTCGCACGGGACTGGGTTTGAGCATATACCCGCGTTGAATCGGGCAACAATGTGAAAACCAGAGCCAAGAGGAATAAAATGCTGAATTTCATGCGATGGAATCCTCCGCATTTAAATGGGCAAGAGCCAAAATTGGCAAATGAAATACCACAGTTTTACATGCCGGATGGTTGGTACGGAGTTTATAGCCGATACGATAGGAGTTCAAGCCCGTTGCACGTGGGCGACAGGGAGACATCGGAGGGTTAAAAAGGAGTGTGGTCGGCGAAAATCAAACTTTCGTTGCATTTGCCTTTTTGTTTCCACATTGATAATATTTAACAAGAAGTGGTTAATTGGAGTCCGCATCCGACACCCCTTTTTTTGGAGTACCATACCATGCGTATCTTCCAGAATCAGAAATCAGAAAATATGAATTGGAAAGCCGGCCTGATGCTGGCGGCAATTGCGGGCCTGGCCGCCGGGCTGTTGCCACGGAATTCACCGGCGGCGAATTACAGTTGGGCGGTCTCCACCAAGCAGGCCTTGAATGATGTTTTGCCGGCCACCAATATGCACCGCGTTTCCCTGCATGACGCAATTGTGTATCTGCGTAACACCACGGAATCCAATATTTTTGTGAACTGGACAGCGCTTCGGAATGCGGGGGTGTCCCCGCTTACGCCCGTGAATCTGCAACTTCAAAATGTTCCAGTACACAAAATTTTATCACTTATTCTTCAGCAGGTCAGCCCGCAGACCACCCTGATCTATTTCGTCAGCGACAATGTGCTGACGATTACCACCCGGGGCGATGCCAATCGTCATATGGTCACACGTGTGTACCCGGTGGATGATCTGGTGATGACGGTTCCGAATTTTACCAACGCGCCCACCTTCAACCTGCAAAGCGCCACGCAGAACAGCACCGCACAGGTCAGCGCCTCCGGCGGTGGCGGACTTGGTGGCGGCGGCGGGCAAAGTCTGTTCGGTGGCTCGACTGCGCAAACCCAATCCAATATTCAAACCACCACCCAGCGCGGGCGAGACCTGGTCCGCCTGATTGAAGCCACCGTTCATCCCAATATCTGGGTCAAGGGCGGTGGGCAGGCCAATATCATGTATTTCCATCGGTCGCTGGTGGTTACCGCGCCGATTTATATTCAGGAACTCGTAGGCGGTCGCTGATTCGGACAATCCGCCCACATACCGGAATGTCACAATGCTTGGGCTGACGCTGACACTGCGGGGCATGCATTCGGCTGAATTCAAAATGCGGTCGTTCGCGGCGATGGCGGCGGTTTTGGCCATGCTACCGGCCGGTGCATTTGCCGCTGCGGGAAATCTTCCGTTAAACAGAACTGCGGCGGCCCGCACCAACGCCAAGGCCGCGCCGGTCAAAACCGACCACCCATTCCGGCCGGCGCAAATCGGCTACGTTATTTTTGTGGAAAATCAGCCGAAACTCCTGGCGCAAAAACTCCCACGCCTTGTGTTGCGTCAAATCACGCTGAATCAGGCGATCAAACGCATGGCGGCCCTTACCGGCGAGAACTTCGCGGTCGGCTGGCCCGCGTTAAAACGTGCGGGTATCGCTGGCAAAAAACCGCATGATGTGACCTTGCCGGCCGCAACATGTCGGCGGGACCTGGCCGGACTTTTCCGAGTTTTTGCCCGCCACAAGCGGCTGGTGATCAGTGCGGATGAAAATGTCATTTTTATCACCACCGAAGCCCAGGATGATCAGCGGCTGATTCTGCGGACTTACTGGCTGCCGGATATACTGGCGAATCTGCCACGAATTATTCCGCCGGCCGCGATCCTCCAGCGTATGCGGCACCCCGGTAAAGGGCCACATCACAAAGCCGTCTGGCCGGCCGGCTATACACCCGGCCAATCAAAGAAAAAGCGGCGACAGCCTGTGTCCACTGACCTTATTTCGCTGATTACCAATGCCGTTCGACCGAAAATATGGGCGAACCACGGCGGCAACGCCACCATGACGGAAGTGGGCAATAAAGTGATCGTGGACGCCCCGGCCAGCGTACAGGCTCTGCTGGCGGGGCCATCCCATTACCATCCGAATGCGGTTCCCCGTTTTTTCATGATTGGTCTTTAAGCGGCCGGCGTTGTCCGCGGTGAGGGTGCGTGACACAAAATGCCGGGGGTATTGGTGGAAGATGAACGGTGGCTCATGGATGGGCGACCTGCGGCCCGGTATTTCGGGCATTTTGGTTTTTCAGTGGTTAGCCATGGCGGGCGTGATCAACAGGAAGGCACTGAGCCGTTCTGTATCCGAGGCGGTGGTGAAGCAAACCTGGCTCTACGTGCGCTGCGCTTAAGCTAGTGCTCTGTCACACCTACAAATTAGGATTGACGGAGGGCCAGGGGGCTGTGGGCTCGAAGCGAGAAGGAAAGTGTATGGGAGCATACCTTGACGACGAGCGCCAAAGCTCACGGCCTCCTGGC
>JAJZEY010000162.1 GCA_021805585.1 Planctomycetota bacterium | reverse complement strand
ATAGCGATCGGCTTTGGCATACAGTCGCCAGTCAATGCGTTTGATATCGTCGCCGGGAACATACTGTCGATGCTGGGCGAAATCAACGGCGAAGCCCAGATGTTGCGAACGGTGCAGGCCCTGCACGTAGCCATCCATCACCTGATGCGCCAGCAGGTCCAGTTTGCTGATTTTGGCTAGCGCCGCGGGTGCCAGAAGTTCCAGCGAGACCGGCGCGGCCGCGGCCGCAGGCCGGGAAGCCGGGGGGGGCTGTTGAGATAATTCAGGCGGCGGCAAAAAATCTCCCGAAAACAGGTGTTCCGTGAAAAATAAGCCCTGGTTTCCCAACGCGGCGGACCATTCGACCAAATGGGCCACCAAGCCAGCCGCCGGTCAGGCGGCAGTCGCGTTGCGCAGGACCTCTTTAATAAGGCGGTCAATAATGCTGTCGCTGGTCATGCCATTGGCTTCCGCGTTAAATGTTGTCAGAATCCGATGTCGCAGAACCGGATGGGCCACCTGCACGATGTCATCCGTGGTGACATGCATGCGGCCGTGCAGAATTGCCCGGGCCTTGCCGGCAAGAATCAGATAAATGCTGGCGCGCGGCCCGGCACCCCATTGCACCAGATCGGCCAGCCAGGCGGGAGCATCTTTCTCCTTCGGGCGGGTGGACCTTACAAGGTCCCGTGCAAAAATATACACGTGGTCGGCCACGGGCACGCGGCGGACAATTTGCTGAAGTTCCATAATCATAGGCCCGTCCAGCAGACGGGAAAGTGCGGCGCGCACCGGCGCGGTGGCCTGCTTCATGATCAGAATTTCCTGTGCCGGATCGGGATATTTCACCAGTGTCATGAACATGAACCGGTCCAACTGGGCTTCCGGCAGCGGGTAGGTGCCTTCCTGCTCGATTGGATTTTGCGTGGCCAGAACAAAAAAAGGTTCCGGCAGGGTGTACGTGTTATCGCCGGTAGTGACTCGATGTTCCTGCATGGCTTCCAGCAGGGCTGCCTGGGTTTTGGGAGGCGTGCGGTTGATTTCATCCGCCAGCACAATATTGGCAAAAAGCGGTCCACGCACGAAGCGGAATTGGCGGCGGCCAGTGGCACGGTCTTCTTCCAGCACGTCGGTTCCGGTTATGTCTGATGGCATAAGGTCCGGCGTGAACTGAACTCGCTTGAATTCCAGTTCGAGCACATCGCTGATGGTTTTAACCAGCAGCGTCTTGGCCAGACCGGGCACACCCACCAGCAGGACGTGCCCCTGGCAGAACATGGCTGTCAGCACCTGTTCGATGACTTCCTGTTGACCCACTATCACTTTGGCCAGTTGTTCGCAGGTCATGCGGTAGGCCATAGCGAACTGCTCGACGGCTTCCACATCCGTGGTGCTGACACGCGATACTCCGGATGCGGACGATAAAGCAACTCCGCGCGAGGCCACGGGCATCGGCACAGCGGGATTTTGTGCGGGTTCATGATTCGGTGAAACAGCCGGGGCGGGCGCGGCTGGCGGGTCATCGGCCAGGGGAATAAGGCCGTCAGGCGAAATTGCAGCCGCCGCTGGCGCCGTTGCCGGCGCAGGTGCGGGTGCAGATGCGGGAACTGGCGGAATTATTTTGTCGGGGTCGGAAAAGCTCCCGATGAAATTCGACATGCGATGAACTCCATTTAACTGGCCAGGTCGGGACCGGCCATACAACAGATTTCTGCAAAAAGCGGCAATCCGGGGCGCAACTTTCAGTCAGACTCTGATTAAATACAATACCATTGAACCGGATTTATTGCCTGCCGAGGCTGAAAATCTGCATCGGAAAAGCGGAAAACCAGCGCAAACCGCACAATTTTCCGCAAAAATGACCGACCAGCCCAAGAATTGGCTGACGACTCGCCGGGGCGGCAAGTCTGGTGGGCTTGAAGCGCAGGCTGGTCGCGTTTAGAGTAAACAATCGGTTTAGGATTTGATCGCAAGGCGTTTTCATGCGTTTGACTGATATTCTTCGGCCCCAAGATGTGCTTGCCCCCATGCAGGCCACGGAAAAAAAAGCGGCCATCAAAGAACTCGTCGGGCTGCTGGCAAAATCTCCGGATGTCAAAGATCCGGAATTATTGCTGGCCAGCGTACTGGAACGCGAAGCCACGCGAACCACAGGTGTAGGCCATGGCTTGGCTATTCCGCACAGCAAATGCCAAGGCGTGAAAAAGCTGATGGTAGCCATTGGAAAGGTGAATCCCCCCATCAATTTTAATTCTATTGATGACCAGCCCGTCTCCATTATTGTGCTGCTGGTCAGCCCGCCGGAACAGACTGCGGCCCACATTCAATGTCTGGCCAGTATCAGTCGGCTTATGACAATCGAAAGCTTTCGCAATACTCTGCAAAAATGCCAGACCGGGGCGGAGATTTATGCCGCCATTGCCGACCGGGAAAAGGCACCGGAAGCAGCGGCCTGAATTAACCAAGCGCCTCTCCTGAACCCGGAATGCAACGCGAATTGACCGCGATTAAACCGCCTTTAATTCATCGGAGCATCGCCATCGCGGATCCGGCATGTTCTTAAAAGCGGTGGACACATCAGGCCAGTCGCCCCCCTTTTTCCGCCTCCATTTAACCGGCCATGAATCCCGCCCCGCTATTATGCCCGATTGTCCGGGACTCAATATAAAAGCCGGCCGTGGCGAAAACCGGACGCTATCGTGTAAACTAAAAATCGCAAGGCGAATTGTGCGGAATGCAATTTGCCGCTGATTTTTTTTCCGGAACCGAATCATGCGCGAATATCTTGACCTTATCAAACTGGTTATGGACAACGGCGTGCGTAAACCAAGCCGCACCGGTGTGGACACGATATCCTGGTTCGGCGCGTTTTACCGGGTGAATCTGGCGGACGGCTTTCCACTGCTGACCACCAAAAAGGTGAATTATCCGGCGGTGCTCCGCGAATTGCTCTGGTATCTTTCCGGCGAGGAACATATCCGCAATCTGCGGGCGCACACGAAAATATGGGATGCCTGGGCGGATGAACGCGGTGAACTGGAAACCGCCTATGGTCGTTACTGGCGACGTTTTCCGCACCCCGTTCAGAAAAGCCATGCGCCGGTGCGCCAAACCGGCCTGACGACGGCCGAAGTGCAGGAAATTGATCAGATCCGATATGTGATAGACGAAATCAAACGGAACCCCAACAGTCGCCGTCTGGTGGTCAGCGCCTGGGAACCAGGTAACGCGGAAACCAGTCGTCTGCCCCCCTGTCATTACAGCC
>JAJZEY010000200.1 GCA_021805585.1 Planctomycetota bacterium | reverse complement strand
GCTGATCGCATCGGCGGATCACGCGTGAAATGGTGATTCACCGCGGGACGGTGGGCCGATATGTGTCGCCGGCGGCAAAACCAGCCACCAACCCGCCCACCGGGTCGGCGACAGCTTTGGGGGATCAGGAATCAAAACCAGCCAGTAACCCGCCCATCGGCTCGGCGGTATCTGTTTCGCCGAATTCAACCGCGGATTCGGCACCTTCTGACAGGATATTAGTGGTTGATACGGGTAAGACGGTTCCGCCGTTGGCTTTCGCCGGTGGTCATCAGGGAAGCAGGATCGAGTTGGCCGGGCCGTGGTCAATTTGCGCCTGGCAGGGCGGCATTGGATGGAACGCCAATTGCCGCCGGGCTTGCAGCGCCCTGGGCAGGCGGCATCAGGCCGCCGAGCCTCGCTTGCACCGCTTCATAAGCTACGGAAAGCAGCGCCAGGCTGAACCAGGAAATAATGGCTTGGGTGGTGGCCGCAGCAATCAGATATGCATCAAAGGTCATGCCCGCAGCGGATGCGATCAGGATTGCGCAGGCAAATTCCACAGTTTTTTTCATTTCCGGGTCCAAAACGGTCCGGTGCCGGAAAACGGTGATCACTTCCCGTGCGGTCGTATAGGCGACCACAACCAGCAGGACAATGCCAACACTTCCTAAGGTGTATATGATCACGATGAAGGAGCTTTCAACGAGTGATTGGGCCGCTGCGGAGCCCAGAATCGGATGCTGCGAGAAAGCCGCCAGCCCCTTGCTCCATTCGGCCGAGCGGTCGTTTTGACTGGAAATCAGGTGGGTCACAGCTTGGGCACCGGCGTGGAAAAAATGTGTGTACAACTCGTAGGTCACAGCGCCGACCACCGCGAACACCGCCCAGCGCCGAATGGAAATACGGTAAAGAATCAGCAGACCAAGCGCGCACATGCCCATGGCGGTACGCGAGCCGGTCCACAGCATGAAGGGCAGCATCAGACAGGCACCGGCTAATGCGACGGTCTTCTGCCAAGCAGATGAATAGCCGGAAATAATGATGAAATTGGCGCAGATAATAAGGATGGCGGTGACTTCTCCGGCGAACTGCGGATTTTGAGAAAGTCCGCTGAATCTTCCCACGAAAACAATGTGGTGAATGTTGCCAAACGCAATTTCCATCAGCGAAAGGCCGTAAAATACCAGCCCCCCGGCGAAAAATGCCATGGTATAATTGATAATGTCCCGCCCCGATGTAATGGATCGCCGCAACAGCTCCCATAAACCGTAAAAAAGCATCAGGTCAAGCAAAATCGTGCCAAACGACCGTTCCGGTGCAACCAGAATCAGCCGCAGCGAAAATATAAATTGCAGGGCCATAAACGCCATGGCCGATTTGCGCGGGGGCGACCATCGAAGCGAATCGTAGGAAATGATAAAGCGCACGGCCATCAGGCCTACCGTTATCACATAGGCCGGTTTGCAGATGGATCGAAACGACTGCAAAACCGGAATCAGGGTGTTATTGTGGTAAGTACTATGAAAAAACCCGACCATTCCCGTGAGAGATGCCACAAAAAGCATCAGTTCCACGCCGCGCTTGCCATACAGGAAGTAGTACCCCCCCACCGCGATAAAAGCCAATGCGATTACACCGGTGGGCGTGGTGATCCAATGAAGGAGGGGACCTAAATAATTAAACACGTCGCGACCGGTCTTTAGTGCCGTCTGATTTTCGCTGGCCAGCAGATTAAATACCATGGATAATTCCGCCAAGAAAAAATAGGTCCCGTTGCCTGAAGAATTCGCCAAGCATGTCCACCGCTGGGCAGTGCCCGGATTCCATCGGCACCGGACCGGATTGACCCGGCTGACAGGGGCCGACAGACAGACTCAAGCCGTCGTGATTCAGAACCTCTCTTCCATATAGTTTAATCGGCCCTTGGCCGCGTGTAAATTGATGCATCTTTTCTAATTCGCGTTTCAACGGCTAAAATGATCATGGCACTTATTTTTGTTTTCAGGAGATTGCAAAATGTTCGCACTGGACCATGTCGCAATTCAAACGACGGATATTCCCGCGACTGCGGAATTTTATGTACGCCAATTCGGAGCTGAAATTCTTTACCAGGACAAAACTTGGGCCTTTTTACGCCTCGGGCAAGGCAAACTCGCGCTGGTTCAGCCGAGCCAGCATCCGGCTCATGTGGCACTTCGCGCCACACTCGAAGATCTACAGGCGGCGGCGGCCCGGCACAGCCTTGCGGTTACTACGCATCGGGATGGCACCCAAGGCATTTATTTATCAGACCCTGCAGGCAATGTGCTTGAATTAATCTATTACCCGCCTGATTATGCGGCCTTTGCGCCATAATAACACCATGGCCGATCCGCTGGATGACGGTTCGTCCTGGCGGCGCGGCGAGTTGGATAACGGAAACGCAAATACGAACAAAAAGTTTTGTGCTTTCGCGAAAAATGCGTTGCTTTGCGCACAGGTTTGTAATGCCGGCAAAATTCGCGATAATTGAATCATCTGGTCTGGCAAACGGCCAGTCTTGCGCCGCAAATGGCGGAAAGCAGGGAGAATGGTTTCGGATGCCGGCGGCGGAAAGTTCGGCATATCTCCAGAACGATCAATTCGACGGCTTGCCAGGCACGGATGCCCGGAAACCCGCGAATTTTGGCAATAGATGGTTTTCAACCGCGTTAAGAAACAGGAATGGTTATGGATGCCAGAACCCTTGCCGCCCTGGTTTTGCAGTGCCGCAATGGTGACAGAGGCGCATGGGACGCGCTGGTTGAACAGTATTGGCAGCGGCTGTACAGCTATGCCGTGCAGGCGACGCGCAGCAACGAACTGGCCACTGACCTGGTTCAGGAAACCTTTCTGCGGGTCGTACAAAAGCTGGAACGTTATGAAGACCAGGGCAAGTTTGAGGCGTGGCTGTTCCGCATTTTGGTAAATCTGGTGCGCGACAACAGCCGATCGGCCTCCCGCCATCCGGTGCGTTCGGGGAATGTCGGCATCGGCGATCAGATGGTTGATCTGATTGATTCCATGCCGGGCAAAATGGGCAGCCCCGAAGCTCCGCTGGAACACAAGGAAAGCCTGGACCGTCTGTACACGGCCATGGAAAAACTGCCAGAACTGGATCGGCAGGTATTGTTGTTGCGGCATTACGGAGATATGCCGTTTAAGGAAATTGCCAGAACACTGGATTGTCCGTTGGGTACCGTGCTGGCCAGAGCGCATCGGGCTTTGGGCAAATTACGCGTGCTGATGGAGGTTGGCCATGAAACGCCCCAATAAACATTTAAGCCTGTCCCAAACCTGTCTTCTGGATGTATCAGGAGAATTGGGACCCAAGGCCAGGGAACATCTGCAACAGCATGTGGCGACCTATCCGGCGGCCCATTTGGAATATGAGCTGGTTCGCGGCCGCTTCGCGATGCTTCAATCGCTGCCAAAGATTGAGGATCAAATGGACCAGGTTTCCAAGGCTCGCATTGCCGCCAAGATCAAGAAGGGAATTCATCAAACGCTCGACGCGCAGCGCAAGGCGCGGCGGCAGGCCAAGCTGGCTCGCGTTTTTTACGGCTTTATGGCCGCCGCTTCGGGGGTGGCCGCGGCTTTGGTGGTGGCCGCGGGTGTTTACATTGTTCATGAACGGCAGTTGGCGCACCGGCAGCGGATTGTCGATGCGGAAAATACCTTTCAGGAAGTGGCCCGGACGCAACTTCCCGGTGAAGGAAATTCCCGTGTGGATTCACTGGCTCGGCGCATTTCGCGGCTGGAACAGTCGGGCGGGATTTCCGCGGAAGGCAATGTCGGTAATTCCCACATGATGAACCTGCTTGACGCCCTGGATTCCATGCATGTAACCGATTCGGTCCCCGCCCCGGGCGATTCCGGATATTAATCCTGTCCGGTGCGGCGAAACCGCCTGCGGCGGCATGGGTTCGATTTGGCCACGGGCAAGCCGGCGATTTGGAATTTGATATTTGAAAATTGAAAAAAGAGCTTGGCCCGGTGTTCACCTGCTTATAGAAAGGTGGATTTTGAAATCTCAAATCACACATTTGCACAGTGGTGCGCATTTTTCGCCTTCGGCCGTCATTGCCGCAATGGGACGTTCCGGTGAGGGTATCTGATGGAAATTTTTGGCTGCGGTTATTTCCGGAATTTTTGAACAGCCTTGCACAATCTTAAATTGGCGTTACATTTCGCCCACAGGAGAAGCCCGATGCCGCATTTTTTCCCCCCGAAACGGATTTCCCCGGTCCAATTTTACCCGGTTCAATTTCCACCGGTTCGTTGTTTTCGGCTTACCGCGCCGCGAATTTTCGCGCTGGTTGGCTTGGCCGCTTGCACCGGGCTTCTGACCGTGCCCGCCTGCCTGTCGGCCAATATTCCAAAGGCCCCCGCGCACGCTGCGGCTGTGGTCAGGCCGGCCAAACCGGTGATTTGTTTAAACCCGGACCAAATAGCCCGGATTATGGAGTTTCTGCAACGTACGCAGCCGGATGTGTATCAAAAAGCGACCGCACTGCGGCATTCACATCCCCGGAAATTTGTAAAACTGATCAGCGAAGCGGCACCGAATTTCCGCTGGCTCGAACACCTCCAGAAACATGACCCCAAACTTTTTAATCTGACCCTTCAGGATATTGCCGACACGCACAAGTCGTTCCAGATTGCCGGGGAATTGCGCCAGCCCGGCCTGCCCCGGGCCGAGTCTGAAAAGCTTCGTGCCCGGCTGGTGCGTGTGGTCACCGACCAGTTTGACGTTCGGCAGAAAATACGCACGCATGAGTTAAACCGCCTGCTGCGCCGCATCAATACGCTACGGGTAGACCTGAAGGACCGACAGCAAAAGCGGATGGGCATCATTGCCAGACGGGTCCGATCCCTTATTGGCCGACCGCCGAGTTTGAATTGGTAAAGCCAGCGTATTTCCACTTGTGCTAAAATCCGAAAGGATCGGTATGAACAAACTTCCTGTATGGATATTCGTTCTGGCCCTCTTTGGTGGAATCCGGCCATTGGCGATTGAGTACGCCGCAGCGGCCCCGACCGCATCGGCTGCCAGGTGGCATATCGTGTGGCAGGATAACTTCAACAAACCCGGTCGTCCCGACGCCGCCAAATGGGGTTATGAACATGGATTCGTCCGTAATCATGAACTGCAATATTACCAACCCGCCAATGCCGTGGTACGCAATGGCATGTTGCTGATTGAAGCCCGCCGGCAACGAATACTCAATAAAGCCTATCAAGCGGGTGCCAAAGGCTGGCAACATGACCGGAAATGGACACGGTACACCTCGGCCAGTTTAACCACCGAAGGCAAACGGAGCTGGAAATATGGCCGCTTTGAAATTCGCGCCAAATTGCCCGCCGGCCGTGGAATGTGGCCGGCATTCTGGATGCTGGGTACCGACATTGGAAAAGTGGGCTGGCCGCGCTGTGGTGAAATTGACATTATGGAATGGCTGGGGCGGCAGGCGCGGATTATTCATGGAACCGTGCACTGGGCGACCAAAACCACGGGGCATCAATCGGCTTACCATACCACTAAACTTAGGGCATCGGCGGCCGCCGGATTCCACACCTATCGCATGGACTGGTCCAGCCGCCATATTAAAATGTATGTGGACGGGAAAGAGTATTTCACATTTAATGTCGATTCCGCCGGTAAAGGTCCGAACAATCCCTTTCGCAAGCGGATGTTTCTGATTTTGAATCTGGCCATGGGCGGCTGGGGCGGCCCGCTGGACAGCCATGCGTTGCCGGCAAAATATGAAATTAAATATGTACGAGTTTATAAGCGCGTTGCCCGTTGAAGCTGCGTTCGGCGGTGCGGCCGGATTCCGGCCTGTCGCATGGATACATCGGAACGCGCCATAAAAAGGTGTGGGACTGGAAAAAAGTGTTTCTTAATCTGACGTTTAATTTTGGAGATCATGATGACTTATGCCCAATCCATTTTACCGGAGTTTGACCACGAAATGGCCAACACACGCAAAGTGCTTGAACGCATTCCTGATGATAAACTCAACTGGCAGGCCCATGGCAAATCACACACGATTGGCTGGAACGCCAATCATCTGGCTGATATGGTCCACTGGGTGGAAATGGTACTGACAACGCCCGTACTGGATATTGCCCCGGTCGGCGGCGAGCGTTATCAGGTACCGTCACTGGGCAGCCGAAAGGAAATCGTTGAGCTTTTCGACCATCATGTCGCAGCGGCGCGGAACGCGATTGCGGCAGTCAAAGATGAGCGGATAACTGAAACCTGGACGCTTCTGAAAGCGGGAAAACCGATGTTGGCGATGCCCCGTGCCGCGGTCATTCGGGGCTTTGTCATCAGCCATATTATTCACCATCGCGCCATACTGTGCGTGTATTTGCGCCTAAATGACATACCGGTACCGGGCATGTATGGTCCTTCCGGCGATGAATAATGTCGCCCGATGCCGGTGCGCCGCTAAAAGATGTTTCATGGGGCGGTTATTTATCTATTTCGCCGGTAAATTAAGCGACGGAAAAATGGCGGGCGTTTGGTCTTGGGAAAATCTTCAGGCGTTCCGGACGTGTTTACCTGTGTTTGCCCGTTTCCCGCGATTTATTTTCTTGCCCCGCCCGACCGCGGAATTGTCGGCGGCGGGTATGATTCCGCCGGGGAACATGTGGTCCAGGCGGATGACATTGCGGATCAGATCGCGACCGCCTGCTTTTATTTTTCCTTGGGCCATATCCCTCTCCCTTGCTTTATAAAGAATCCAGTCTGTGGATAAATCGGTGATTCAGCGGTAGCGGTTCAGGCCGCCGCGCCGGTTTCCGCCATGCGCCGCAGGCTTGCGACCCAGTGGAAGGCGGGACAGGCCGACGGGAAAAAAGCCAGCAGCCGCAACTGTCCGATGCCGGTGTTGTACACACAGTGTGCCACGCCAGCGGGAATGACCATAGTGGCACCGGCCATAAACGTGTGTGGCTCTTCACCGATAAACAGAATGCCCTCGCCCTGGGCGCACAGAATCACTTCCTCGCAATCATGGTAATGCGGCGGAATATGACCGCGTTCCTGATACACGCCCTCAAGCACGGTCGAATTACCGGCCTGCCCGCCATGGGCCATCAGCGACCGCGATGTACCCATGCGTGTGTTGCGTTCAAGTGATGCGATAGTGTCCTGAATAGACATACAATGTCTCCTGCGAAACGAAGTGACCACGATACAGCTTCCAAAGTTCGCCCTAAATGACCCTTGCGGGCAGGTTCCGGATTTTCAGGACGCCTTGATATGTGTCCGAATCAACCGGATGGGCTTACTGAATTCTTCGGCATTGAACAGGCAATTTGATAAGCACAATTCACGGGAATTCCGGAATGTGCTTATCGGTCCAAATGGCGTCAACCATGGCGGATAATTATGCCGTCGCTTGGGAAAAATGCAGCAGGTCGCCCACGGGTGTCACCCGAACCCGATAAACGCGTTCCAGAATTTCCGGCGTCATAACCGTCCTTAGCGGGCCGGCGGCGACCAGTTTCCCCGCCGCCAGCAGAATCGCGTGATCGCAATGGTTCATCGCCATATTCAGGTCGTGGGATACGAGCACAATTGTACGGCCCTGCTCGCGGGTCAGTTTCCGCAAAAGGTCAAGAATCACAAGCTGATGCCACAGGTCCAGGCCGGTGGTCGGTTCATCCAGCACAAGGATCGGTGCATTCTGGGCCAGTGCACGGGCTATCACCACTCTTTGGCGTTCGCCGCCCGAAAGTTCGTTGAATGTCCGCCGTGCCAGATGCTGCACATCCGTATTCCACATAGCCTGATCCACCGCGGCCAGATCAGCCGGTGAGTGTCGGTCCGGCCCCATCAAACCGCTCCGCAGCGGCCACCGGCCCATCAGCACAATTTCCCGCACCGAATAGCCAAAGCTGACCTGCGAAAACTGCGGCACGAACGCAACTATGGCGGCGGCCTGTGCGGCGGTGTATTGGCGGCGCGGTTTGCCCAGCAGTTCCACAACGCCGTGGGCCGGTTGAAGAAAGCCAATCAGCAGGTGCGCCAGTGTTGATTTTCCCGCGCCATTAGGCCCGATAATGGCGGTCATGCGGTTGGCACAAATGCCCACGGATAGATTCTCCAGTACCGCATCGGCACCGAAGCGAAAAGTCACATTTCGCGCGGCCAGAACCGCGGTTCCCCCGTCGTCGGGCGGGTCGGGTGTTATTGCCATGGTCTGCGCCTTTGCAGAAGAAACAGAAAATATGGGCCGCCGCACAGCGCGGTTACCACGCCCACCGGAAGTTCGCCGTTAAACCAATTGCCGGTGCAGCGCACAAATGAATCGGCAAGAATCAGGAACGCCGCACCAAGCAACGGGCTGCTGACCAGCAGCCGCCGATGGTCTGGCCCGAACCAGGACCGGCAGATATGCGGACAGATTAACCCGACGAATCCAACCGGTCCGGCCAGCACAATGGCACCGGCGGCCACGGCGGCGGAAATTAAAAAGCTGACCATGCGCAGACGGGAAAGGCGCACGCCCAGGCTCGTGGCTTCAATATCCGAGAGCGACGCAACATTCATTGCGCCGGCAATGGCCATGGCGGCCAGCCAGCAGACCAGCAGCAGGCTTCCTTGCAGCCACAATAAAAACGACGGCGTAACAGCGCTTATATAGCCAAAAATATAATTCAAAATATCCGCCCGTGCGCCGTAGGGTGCCAGATTGTTAAGCAGCATAATTAACGCGGTATTCACGCTGCCCAGCACCACACCCGCCAGAAGCAGCGTCAGCGGATCCAGACTTCCGCCGCGGCGCCCCAGAAAAAACACCGCGCCACACGTCAATAGCGCGCCCAGCAACGCCGGCAGCGCTTGCCCGTAGGCAAAAACAGCACCCATCCAGGGATGGGCCAGGGCGACGCCGGTGAGCAGATTGGCCAGTAAAATCCAGCCCATTACGCCGGCCGTGGCCCCGCTGGAAATTCCCAGGATATATGGATCGGCCAGTGGATTGCGCAAAAGACCTTGAAGCAGTACGCCGGCAATCGCCAAGGACGCCCCCACCAGTCCCGCGGCCGTCAGTCGCACGATCCGCAGGTGCATGGCCGGGCCGGTTGCGAATCCAAATGAGGGCCAGAAATGGCCTGGCAGAGCCGGACCTATGGCCAACCCGGCAATAAACGCCAGGCCAACCAGTGCCAGCCCGATCTGCAGTTGACCCTTCAGGCTGGATAGCCAGTCGGCGTTTTTTTTATAAGCGGTGCCGATCATCGCATCACGCTCCCGCCCGCAGGGTGAAGCCGCGTGTTAAAAAATTTGCGCAATTGGTTTATTTCATGGGTCATTTTCAGCGTTGGCATTTCACATTGCCGGTCCGTTAAAAGCAACACGCGGGGCCATGGCCTGGCAAATGCGGCCTGCCGCAAAAACGTCGCGATTCGCGGGTCGCCCTTGCCCTTGGCCGCCGGCGCGCCGGGCAGCGCCAGCACAATCATCCGCGGTTTAAGGGTAAGCAGTGTTTCGTGCGTGAGAACGGGAAAGCCACGGCCCAGTTGCGCACCAACGTTCATTCCCCCGGCAAGCCGAATCAGGCTGTTAATAAAATTATCCGCCCCGACCGCCCGCATCGGTGCGGTCCCCACCAGGTACACCACACGCGGACGATTTGCCCGCGGTGGCAATTCAGCGGCATCACGGGCCAGTTGGCTTTTAAGATTCCCAACGGCCAGGCGGGCCGCCGCAGTGCGGTTCGCAAGCTTCCCCAGCAGAAGCACGGTCTGTTCCATGGTCTGAATCCGATTAAATGACACATTCACCAGCCGTATATGATTTTGCCGCGCCAGCGCCGGCAGACCCGCCAGACGCAAGGGACTTTTTTGGATAATGAGCACACTTGGCCGCAGGTCCAGAAGCAATTCGTCGTCCAGATTAAAATAATCGCCGACTACGGGCAACGACCGATAGCCAGGTGGAAGCAGCGGTTTATCAAACCGCGACACGCCGACCAGCGCCGAACCGCCGCCGATTTGCAGCAGAATTTGCGTGGCAGCGGGAACCGTGCTGACAATCCGTGGCCCGGCTTTTACCGCTCTGGAGCTTTGCGAATGCCGACACGCGGCTGGCAGCATCAGAAGCAACATGAGGACAAAACTGGTTCTGCGTGGAATTCGGATCATGGGCCTATGTTAGAAGTGGCCGGGCAAAATCTCAAACTGGTGCGGCGGGTGGTTGGGGGGCTTTTGGTGCGAAGTTGTCCGGCCAAATGCTCTGTCAAGGCTACAAATTCCGTCACGGCTGCAAATTAGGATTGTGGAATTTATAAAATTTGTCCGGGTATTCCACATGGTGGCTTGCAAGTTCCACATAATGCCGGTTATTCGCCTGCATGTCGGCTAATTCCGCCGGCCGAACCGCCCGTACCACTTTGCCCGGCACACCCATCACCACTTGCCCGTCAGGCACCAGCGTACCGGGTGAAACCACAGATCCCGCGGCGACAATGCAGTTTCGGCCAATCACCGCCCCGGACAGGACAACCGCCTTCATGCCGATCAGCGTACCGGATCCAACCGATCGGCAATGCACCACCGCGCCGTGGCCAATGGTGACATCCGCTTCAATGGTCAGCGGCACGCCATAGTCACAATGCAGAACCGCGCCCTCCTGCACATTCACATTTTTGCCCAGGGAAATCGGTGCCACGTCGCCGCGAATAACGGCGTTGAACCAGATGCCGCAATTTTCACCCAGCGTCACATCGCCGCAGATTTGGGCACTGGTGGCCTGAAAATGAGAGGCAACTTTTCGCATGACAAAATGACTCACATAGCTGCTCATGTGGGAAATGTAGCATAAAAATACAGGCCACGCGACCGGCGGATAGGGAAATGCCAAGTGGGTCCGAAAATGAAATTATCACACACATATTCGTATAAGCGACGAATATAATATGATAAGCGGTTAACTTAGTAAGCGCTACCTTGGCTGGCTTAAAAAAATGGAAAGAAATTCCTTTTAGTTTGTATGAGCCTTCTGTTATAATTGGACCTTAGTTGAAGGAATCGCGTTGATTTGCCGGAAAAATCAGCTGAACGTCCGGAAAAACACGCGGTTTAGCGCAATCCTGAACGCGGAACACCTGTGGCCTGCTGATTCGCAGCGACTGGAATTGGTGGTCCCGCACTCAAACGGGCTGTGGCATGGCCCGCTTAAAGGCTGGTGAATCAACCTTTAGTTTGATTCACCATTCATAAGTTTCCACGGGAATGCGATGGTTCATAGAACCTCCGGGAGAGATTTCCCGCGGGTTGGGCTGTTTTTGCGCGGCCTGTGCCAGGCACCAGACAAAATAAATCACGGCACGGCGGGTGCAAACCGCAGGCCGCCAAAGCTGTCGCCAGAAGAGCCAGGCGTTGTTGGCCCTGATAATTAACCGGATTTAATGCCGCTAAGGGCCTATTGAATCCGCTCAAAACCCCCAAGGAGTTATTGTGAAACCGAATCGGGAAAACATTTCTGGTTTGCATCATAAAAAGCCGCGCAGCGCCGGTATTTCCGTGCTGGTTTACGATCGCATGCTGCATCCGGAACTTGTCTCCACGGATACCAGCCGCGTGCGGCCACTGGGCGAATTTGATGTCCGCATGTGGCTGCTTTCGGGCGGTGGACACATGGTGGCACTGTCGGGTCCGCATACGCTTTGCGAGCTGGCCTGCTTTCCCAACAAACTTCTGCCGGATCGCGGCCTGATTGAACGCCTGCCCTGCAAAGGCGACAAACAATATGACATTCCCCTGGGCGAGCGGCACCATTATTACCTGGCGCTGAACGAAGAACATGTCACCGACGCACTGTTCGATAATTCAGTCACCGAACTGCTGCGCATCGCCACGGAACAGGATGGCATGGTTTCCCAGCGGCGAAATGAACTGGGGAATCTGGAATACCTTTCCGTTCTGGTGGCCCAGCTTCACAGGCGGGCCGTGCATCTGGAAGGGTTCCATCTGCTTGGCGACGCCCGCGTACTGGTTCGCACACAGTCGATTATTGAACCGACCGCACGATAAATACGGTTCGGCCGCGGACACGTTGCGGCCACCGCTGCCGCCAAAAAAGACCGTGGCCCGCGGCCTGTATTTAACACATATATTACATATATGTTAATTTGTATATAAGGAATGCCCATGTCGTCGAATAATTCCGCCCGCGAGCTTGGCCTGAACCTGGACCTGAAGTTTGATTCCGCCGGCCTGGTTACCGCCGTGGCTGTGGATGCCGACAACGGCCAGGTGCTGATGGTGGCCTTTATGAACCGCGAAGCGCTGGAAAAAACGCTGGCCACCGGCAAAGCCACCTACTGGAGCCGGTCCCGCAATAAATTCTGGATCAAAGGCGAAGAAAGCGGCCACACCCAGGAAGTGCAGGATGTACTGATTGACTGCGACCAGGATGCCGTCATCATTAAAGTCCGCCAGAACGGGACCGCCTGCCACAATGGCTATCGATCCTGTTTCTACCGCCGCATTCGCCCCGCCGCCGCCGGGGCCGTACTGGAATTCGCCGCCGAGCGCAGCGTGGACCCCGCCGCGGTGTATAAAACATAAAACGTGCAAATGATGCGAGTCCTGTGGCCAGTGCGGCGGGTATGCAGCTGAACGATCCGCGTTTCCGAAGCCTTGGCAGCGAAGGGTGTGCCCGTTTTTATCGGGAAGGGAAACGATAGCGCGGATAGATGGGGCCTCGGCGGGAAAGCGTTGTTGAAATCCATTCTCCATCCTGCAATGACGACGAAGCGGGCCGGCGTTGCTGCCGCAACGCAGAGCAGGAGTTTAGAGAGTAGAAAGTTGAGCACACAAGGATAGGATAAAAGGGAGGCCGCCGGCACGCTGCCACGGACAACAATAAAGATCAGCCGGTTCCACCGAATTCATTCAACGTTTGTCGCATGGCCGAAGCGGGAGTATTGCCGTAAACCCGGCCACCGAGATGATTGACAATGTGATCGATCCGGCTACCCTTCTTTCCACTAAGCCAAACCGTCGTCATATCGTGCAATTTAACGCCGTGCGCGGCGGGTGCCTGAATAGCGCTTTGGCATTTAATGACGGCATCACGAAAAAAGCAGTAAATTCCTAATCCCCAGGCCTCGTGATGGGTCACGGTGTCCGCCACTTTGTACGATGCGTATCCATCGGTTTGGCCCGCCATCCACGATGCCTGGTCGGGCGGGTCGTATGGCATTTCAGATTGATACATGTACACCCGTCCACGATTTCCCATCCAAAGTGTCTGGTATTTTTCGTGGTGCTCATTGAATAGTCCATAACAGGTCACATCATCGCCGTTGACCACCAGACCATGTTTTGTGGCATTTGCGTTCCACCCGACTCCGTTGCCATGGTCCGCCCGCCAGATCCAGATGTTATCCGTTACAACATGGCGACTGTGAATGACAATGCCCGCGTCATTCCGACCTGCCGCCGGTCCGGCTGTTCGCACGGTTAAGTCATAAAGGAAGGTCGGATTCGCTGAATGATCGGCCGCGCTGCCCACCGGCCCGAGTTCAAGCAGGCAGGAAGAATTAACCGGGCCGGCATCCACAATAAGCCCGGCAACGGTCACGCCATCCACGTCGGAAACGGAA
>JAJZEY010000310.1 GCA_021805585.1 Planctomycetota bacterium | reverse complement strand
CGGTAAGGCTTGAACGATTCGCGGCACCCGGGAAAACGTAGAACGAAAGAGGTCTCATGTATTCTTCCGACCTGGAATTCCTGCTTCAACCAATCTCGGCGGATTCTCCCTGTGGGGAGGACCTGTCGTACGATCCGGCGTTTCTCGCGTTGGAGGAGGCCATTCGCGGGAAGCCCGAATCCCAGATAGGCGATACCGTGGTCGCCGCGGAGGAACCGAACTGGCGCGACGTGCGTAAACAAGCGGTGGAATTGCTTAAACGCACCCGCGATTTGCGCGCGCTGGTGTGGTTAACGACGGCGGAACTGGAATTGCGCGGCCTGCGCGGCGCGGCGGATGGCTTCGCCGCCATTGTGTTGCATGTGGATCAGTTCTGGACCCCCGTTCATCCAAAACTTGATCCTGACGATAACAACGACCCGACCATGCGCGTGAATATTCTTGCCGCCCTTTCACCGGCTCAGTCCGCACCGGATTCACTTCGCTTTACCGACCGCCTGCTGAATGCCCCCTTGTGCAAATCACGTCAGCTTGGGGTGGTTGCCCAGCGGGATATTTATCTGGCCACCGGGGAACTTAAGCCTGTTGGGCCACAGGTAGCGCGGGAAACGGCGGCGATTGATGCGGCGTTTGGCGACAGCCCGCTGGAGGACTTGCAGGCCCTTAGCGCGTCCGTCGCGGCCATTCGCGAAAATCTTGGCCAGATTGATTCACGCCTGACCGAACATGTGGGTGCCGGCAAGGCGGCAAATTTTGAAGCCTTGAAGAAAATTGTTACCGCCATTATTCGGTCATTGGAAACCCAACTTTCACGGCGGGGTTCCCCGGGTTCGGCGTTAACCGCCGACCCGTCAACCGGCGAAACTGGCGCGAAGGGCGCATCCAACGATTCAACCACCGGCGGTCCCTTGCGGACCCGGCAGGATGCACTGGTCATGCTGGAAAAGGTCTGCACCTATTTTGACACTTTTGAACCCTCCAGTCCGGTGCAACTGGTTCTGCGGCGGGCTTCGCGATTGGCCAATATGTCATTTATGGATATTATTCGCGACCTGGCGGCGGACGCGGAAGGGCAGGTCCGAATTGCGACCGGTGCCCGCGAAGAAGAAGGAAAGTCCGAATAGAAAAAAATGACAGGAATATTTTTCGCGAATGAGTTGCAAATCCGATAGACGGTGTTAGACTTTGTTTCAGGTTTCAGCACCGAAGGTTCTTCCCTGGCCGCTTACACGGAGTCAAACCGATGGGCAAGTCCAGCAGTCAAAAGTTTATCGCCCGGAATCGTGCGCCCCGAGTGCAGATTGAATATGATCTGGAACTTTACGGTTCCCAGAAAAAAATTAATCTGCCATTTGTGATGGGCGTGATGGCCGATCTTTCCGGAAATCCAGCCGAAGCGCTTCCCTCCGTGGACCAGCGCAAATTTCTGGAAATTGATGTGGACAACTTCGACGAACGCATGAAGGCTTCCAAGCCGCGCGTCGCGTTTCAGGTCCCCAACAAGTTGACTGGGGAAGGGAACGTTGCCGTTGAACTTACATTTGAAAGCATGGACGATTTTTCACCCGCGGCCGTCGCCCGCAAGGTTGAACCGCTGCGGAAGTTGCTGGAGGCGCGAACTCAATTGTCCAACCTGCTGACGTATATGGATGGCAAATCCAACGCCGAAGACCTGGTGGCAAAGGCTCTGAAAGATCCGGCGCTGCTTCAGGCTTTGGCATCGGCTCCCAAGGAAACCAAAACCAGTGCGGAGGTTAAATAACCATGGCCGAAAACCTTCAATCCCAGGCGGCAGGGCAGGCTGCCGGCGCAACGACGGAAGTTTCCGATTTCGAGTCGCTGCTGAATAAAGAATTTCGTCCGAAAACCGACGGAGTCGCCGAGGATATTAAAATCGCGGTGCGCACGCTGGCCCAGCAGGCACTGGAAGGCACATCGCTGGTGTCGGATGACGCCGTCAAATCGATTCAGGCCATCATTGCCGCACTGGACGCAAAACTGACGGCACAGGTCAACGAAATTGTGCATCATGAGGCGTTTCGATCGCTGGAAGGGAGTTGGCGCGGTCTGCATCATCTGGTGAACAATACGGAAACCGATGAAACGCTTAAAATTCGCGTCCTGAATATTTCCAAAAAAGACCTTGGTAAAACCATCAAAAAATACAAGGGAACCGCGTGGGACCAAAGCCCGCTTTTCAAGCGGTTGTATGAGGATGAATTTGGCACTCCCGGCGGTGAACCATATGGCGCACTGATTGGCGATTATTATTTCGATCACTCGCCGCCGGATGTGGAAATTCTTGCAGGCATGGCTCAAATTGCGGCGGCGGCCCACGCTCCGTTTATTTCAGCCGCGTCGCCCACGGTCATGAATTTCGATTCATGGCAACAACTTAGCGATCCGCGCGACCTTACCAAAATCTTCCAGACACCTGATTACGCGCCGTGGCGTTCACTGCGGAAATCCGATGATGCCCGCTATATCGGTCTGACGATGCCCCGATTCCTGGCTCGCCTGCCCTATGGAGCAAAAACCAGCCCGGTGGATGAATTCGCGTTTGAAGAAGATACCACCGGTTCCGACCACAACAAATACACCTGGGCGAATTCGGCGTACGCCATGGGCGTGAACATTAACCGCGCGTTCAAGTCCTATGGTTGGTGTTCGCGCATTCGCGGCGTGGAGTCCGGCGGTATGGTTGAGGGTTTGCCCTGTCATACCTTCCCGACCGACGACGGCGGCGTGGATATGAAATGCCCCGCTGAAATCGCTATTACCGACCGGCGCGAAGCCGAACTGGCCAAGAACGGCTTTATGCCTTTGTCACATTGGAAAAATACCGATTATGGCGTGTTTGTCGGGGCGCAATCCCTCCAACAGCCCGATGCTTATGACGATCCGGATGCCACCGCCAATGCCAATTTGGCGGCGCGCCTTCCGTACCTTTTCGCCACCTGCCGGTTTGCCCACTTTCTTAAGTGCATGGTCCGTGACAAGATCGGGTCATTTAAGGAACGGGCGGACATGGAATCATGGCTGAATTCATGGATTCAAAATTATGTAGACGGGTCGCCGTCCACGTCCAGCGAGGAATACAAGGCAACCCATCCCTTGGCCGCTGCCGAAGTGGTTGTTGAAGAAGTTGAAGGTAATCCCGGCTATTACCGGTCCAAGTTTTTCCTGCGTCCGCATTACCAATTGGAAGGGTTGACCGTTTCGCTGCGATTGGTCAGCAAGCTGCCATCT
>JAJZEY010000102.1 GCA_021805585.1 Planctomycetota bacterium | reverse complement strand
AATGGGGCACCGATGGATGGGATTTGCGCCGGACCAGCTTACCGGACAGTTGAGCAGCGCCGGCCTGACCGATGTACGCCGACATACGCTGCCATCCCGAAAAAGCCGTTCCCCGGAAAGCCGCGTGGCTGTGCCGGATTTGTTTGTTCTGCGGGCGACGCGTCCGCGAAATTAGTGTTCGCCGCAGGGTGGTCGAGTCAACCGCCGCGGCTGTTTAGAAAGGGTTTTCCCAATGACGGTTAAACATGATGTAAAAGACCTTGGTCTGGCCGCTGAAGGGCTTAAACGTATTGAATGGGCGGACAAGGACATGCCTGTTCTGCGTATGGTGCGTGAACGCTTTGCCAAGGAAAAGCCGCTGGCCGGCTATCGTATGTCCGCCTGCCTGCATATTACCACTGAAACCGCCAATCTGGCCCGCGCGCTTCAGGCGGGCGGCGCGGAATTGGCCCTGTGTGCAAGCAATCCGCTTTCCACACAGGATGACAATGCCGCCTCACTGGTGAAGGATTTCGGCATTTCGGTTTTCGCCATAAAGGGTGAAGACCGCGATACCTATTACCGGCACATGAACACGGCACTGGATATCAAGCCAAATGTCACGATGGATGACGGTGCAGACCTGGTAAGCCTGCTGCATTCCACGCGCAAGGACCTGGCCGGCAATATTGTGGCTTCCATGGAAGAAACGACCACCGGCGTGATTCGCCTGCGGGCCATGGAAAAGGACAATATTCTTAAATTCCCGGTCATCGCCGTGAACGATGCCCAGTGCAAACACTTTTTTGACAACCGCTACGGCACCGGCCAATCCACGATTGATGGCGTGATTCGCGCCACGGATCATCTGATTGCCGGGAAAAAGGTTGTGGTCTGCGGCTACGGCTGGTGCGGCAAAGGCGTGGCTTCCCGCGTGCGCGGCCTGGGTGCCAACACCATTGTGACGGAAATTAATCCGATCCGCGCTATTGAAGCGACCATGGATGGCTTCTGGGTTATGCCGATGGCCGAAGCCGCCAAGCTTGGCGATATTTTTATTACCGTTACCGGAAACATGCACGTGATCCGTCAGGAGCACTTTAATGTGATGAAGGATGGCGCACTGGTGTGCAATTCCGGTCACTTTAATGTGGAGCTGGACCTGGAAACGCTGGAAAAATCAGCGAAGTCCATGCGGCCGAAAGTGCGTGAATTCGTGGATGAATACACCCTTAATAATGGCCACCGCATTCAGGTACTGGGTGAAGGCCGCCTGATTAATCTGGCTGCGGCACATGGCCATCCGGCATCGGTCATGGACATGAGCTTCGCGGTGCAGGCGCTGGCCACGGAATGGGCGATCAAGAACCGGTCCAAGCTGGACAACCGCGTTCATGACGTGCCAACGAGCATTGATGAATGGGTGGCTGCGCTGAAGCTGGAAAGCATGGGCATCGGCATTGATACCCTTACCGCCGAGCAAGTCAAATATCTGGCGAGCCACGATATGGGCACCTGAGTCCCCTATCCAATCATACGACCTTCATGTTCAAGGCCCGCCACACCGGCGGGCCTTTTTTTTTGACCACGGCACAAAGCGCCCGAAGGCAGTCGGCACCCGGCCTGCCGGTCGGCAAGCGTAGCGAATCGGCCCGGGGTTCAGGCGGACGCGATTCCTCTTATGCCAAAAGCACGATGGCGGCTTTTAGCAAAATATTGTCACTTGAATTGCCCGCCATGATTTCCATTTTTCCGGGCTGCACGACAAAACTCTGTCGGTTTTCATCCCAATAACGGAGGGCGGGATGATCGTGGCCCAGACGCAGCGTGATGCGACGGACTTCGCCGGGCTTAAGGTTTCGCACGCGCAGAAAGTCCACCAGTTGTTTCCGCGGACGTTTGACCCTGCTTTTGGGAGCACGAACGTATAATTGCACCACTTCGTCACCCGCTACGTTGCCGGTGTTTTTAACGGTCAGTCTTATGTCGATGGTTCCACCCGTCGGCAGCGTGGGCGAACTGATTTGAAGATCGGAAAAGGCAAATGTGCTGTAACTGAGTCCGTGCCCGAACGGATACAGAGGCTTTCCTGTAAAGTACATATATGTGCGATTGTTCATAATATTAAAATCATGAAAAGGCGGCAGTTGCTTCAGGCCCGTGAACCAGGTTTCGGCCAGTTTTCCGCCGGGGTTGTATGCGCCAAACAGCACATCCGCTATCGCGGTGCCGCCCGCCTGTCCGGCGGCAATGGCGCAAAGAATCGCGGGAATATGCGCACTGGCCTGTTCAACCGGAATGGCGACCGGACAATTGCTGGCGATAATCAGAATTGTTTTGGGATTCGCCTGACAGACCCGTTGAATCAGTTCATGCTGGGCACCGGGAAGGCGGATATCCGCACGGTCCAGTTGTTCGTGGTCCACAGTCTGGTCATCGCCGACCACCACGACCGCGATATCCGCTGCTTTGGCGGCAGCGGCGGCTTCAGCCAGCCATTTTTCATTCCGCGGGCCGGCGACAGTGCAACCAAGTGCTGAAGCAATTTGCACAATGGAAGGCGACATATGGGGCGCGGGTGCAAGTTCAATCCAATCCAGATGGAACAGATCCGGGCTGTTGGCCGGCCCCCTGAAGACCAGGTAAATGGAATGATGGCCGTTGGTTCGGGCGTTGGCGTGCGCTATGGGCACCGACACTTCGCGCCAGGTATGCCAGCTTCCGGTGGCGGGAACCGGCAGGCTGGCGGCAATGGGGCCGCCGGGCTGGTCCAAATGCACTTCCAGAGTGCCACCGGAATGAAGGGCTGCGACGCGCGCCTTAATGGAAGTAACGCCCGAAAAATCGGCCGCCGGCAATTCCACCCAATATGTGTTGCGCGTCAGCCCAAGCGAAGAATCCGCCAGGACGCAATTTGAAAATTTAAAGCGCCAGTCGATGCTGGTGAAATTCACCGCAGGAATGCGGTTGTGGGCGATTTTTATCCCCAGCGCCGCGGCAATTCCCTCTAAAGGAGACACATGAACAAATGGGCCGCCGGCATATCCGCCCAGCGGGCACCGCGCCGCCAGCGGACCGATGACTGCAATCGATTTGATCGCTCCTTTTTTCAGCGGCAGCAGCGGGCCGTCGTTTTTCAGAAGCACCATGGATTCCCGCGCCGCCCGCAGAGCCAAAGTCCGGTGTTTTGCACAGTCGACCACCGAAAAGCCGATGCCGCTGAACGGAACGCCGCCAGCGTCATCAAATTCCCCCAGCAACATGCGAATGG
>JAJZEY010000362.1 GCA_021805585.1 Planctomycetota bacterium | reverse complement strand
GGGACGCGAAGGATCGCAGAGGATTTTTAAATTGCTATTTTCTTTTTTCAGTTGGTCACCATTTCCGGTTCGATGCGCGGCGGGAAGTCCGGGGTTAACCACGCTCGTTTGAACCTCTGCGTTACTCCGCGTCCCCTGCGGTTAAAATTCACCGCCGCGATTAATATGGCGTGAACGCTTATGGCCAAGACCTCCGCACCACACGCGATTGACGGCTCATGGGCAGGATGCCCATGCTACGGGGTGTCGGGCGGCAAGCACCAGGCATCCGGCGCTGGGCATTAAACAAATGGTTAAATTGGTTCATTGTATCCGCGCTAATCCGCGTAATCCGCGGTTAAAATTCACCCCGGGACGCAAGCTAACGCGGAGGCAATGTGCCAATTGGTAATTTGTCTGAAGCTTTATTCCAGATGCCCGACGCCGGAAGCCGGATGGATGAACGCGAGCTTCAGCCTCCTGCCAGCGAGGCTGGCACGGCGGGCCGTCGCATTTACATCCAACGGGCGGAAATGGGTAATTTGGGCTGAACCGCGTATGGAGCGCTGACAATCAGCCTGACCTGTTGAATGCGAGCCAAATAGGCCGCAAGGTCTTTTTCGCCAAAGCGGCTAAGAAAATCCGTTCCAGCCGTCTGATTCAGCCTGTGAATAGCGGTAATCAGTTCTGACTTGCTCATAAGCGAATCCTTTCGCAACCTTGCAAGGCGCTTCCATGCACCCATCGCCGGGGAAATGGTCATTCCGCGCGGCAGGCCTGCCGGGACTGACACAGCCGATCGGCAATACGTTGATACACCATCGAACGACTTGCGCTTTATCGGCTGAGGATCCGCGAATCTTTAATATTTTTCGTGATTTTGTTTAAACTGTCCGACCAGCGAGAGGGCGCGACGTATTTGGGGCAAAACCACCTTGGCGCTCTGTCAAGCCTGAAAACTAGTGGGCCGTATCTTCTTAGTTTACGGGCAAGGTCCCGATTGGAGGCGTGCGGTGAATGACATGAAGGCCATAAACCGCTGCGTCACCCGCGGATTTATGCGGCGTGCTCCACCAGGTGACCCGGAACCGCTTCTGGCAACAAATGGCATCACCCCGTGACTCAAGCTCTAAGATCAGCGCTCTTTCATAAAGTTTTTCGTCCAGCCCAGGTTTAAGCGCATTGAGCACCTCCATAGCCGCGCCCGTGAACTCCCGATCTTCCGACTTCCCGACCTCCCGGCTTAAACCATTAAAAATGAGTTTTGCGGCCAAGGTTCGTCACTCTTATCCGCGCAATCGGCGAAATCCGCGGTGCGTCATAAAGCTGGCAAAACCGCTGATTTCGCCGATACGCCGGGCAATGGGCGGCGCATCAATGTAATCGTGTAGCTGGCGCGCCGTTCGTTCCTGATTTACGGCCAAGGTCCCGATTAGAGACGTGCGGTGAATGACATTAAGGCCATAAACCGCTGCGTCACCCGCGGATTCACGCGGAGTGCTCCACCAGGATTGGCAGAGCACTATTTTTTTCCGGCCGCGGGTTTTCAACTATACGATTCCCGTAAAAGTGTGTATTATTCGGGGTCGAACCGCAACCGGTCGGGTTCACCGTTCCGGGACGGCGTTGGGCACCAGGTTGCGGCTGAAAATACCGCCCCGTGTTGCGCGGAAAAAGCCGCGGCCTTAACCAGCGGGCCGGGAAGGCGGACCGGGGAAGGCGGGCCGGAAAAGTATTGACCGCCAGGAGGCGGAAATTGGCCGTGGTTCCGGGCGTTTTATTTATCGTTGAAGCGATCGCGCTGTGACAGGAGAATTGCATGACACAGGCAACAGCAAGTCCATCCGCACAACCCGCCGGCCTGCGGGATGTCGTGGCGCTGAGTTCGGATATCTGTTCCATTGAAAACGGTGTACTGACCTATCGCGGCATTACGATTGATGAACTGGCGGAAAACGGCACGTTTGAGGAAATTGTTCATCTGCTCTGGTACCGCAAGTTACCGACCGCCGCGGAATTAAACGATCTTCGCGCGGCTCTGGCCGAGCAGGCACAGCTTCCCGATGCACTTATCGAAATGATGAAAAGCTTTCCCCGCCGCACCCGGGCGATGGAAGCCCTGCGCACAGCGGCCAGCGCGATGGCCATGTTTGATCCGGAATCCGAGGATATGTCTGAGGCGGCGAATCAGCGGAAAGCGGTGCGGATTCTGGCCCAGATGGCCAGTATTGTGGCCGCGTACGACCGAATCCGCAACGACCGTCAGCCGGTTGCGCCGCGGCGGGACCTGACGCTGGCGGGCAATTTTCTTTATATGCTCACGGGCATCGCACCCGAACCGCTGGCGGTACGGGCCTTGGACAAAGCCTACATTCTTCACGCGGACCACGAACTCAATGCCAGCACATTCACGGCGCGGGTCGCCGCAGCCACGCTGACGGACATGCACTCGGCGGTTATCGCGGCCATTTGCGCGCTTAAAGGCCCGCTGCACGGCGGTGCCAACGAACAGGTTATGAAAATGCTCAATGAAATTGGTTCGCCGGGGCGAGTGGACGCCAGCATCCGCAACAAACTTGACCACCATGAAAAGATCATGGGCTTCGGCCATGCCGTGTATAAAAATGGCGACCCGCGTGCCAAACATCTTAAGGAAATGTCGCGCCAACTCGGCAAACTGACCGGCCGGGAACAATGGTACGAAATGTCGGTGAAGATTGAAGAGATTGTCGAACGCAGCAAGGCGCTCAAGCCGAATGTCGATTTCTACAGCGCCTCGGTTTATCACTATCTGAACATTCCTTCGGATCTGTTCACGCCCATTTTCGCGATCAGCCGGACCAGTGGCTGGGTGGCCCATATTCTGGAACAATACGCCAACAACAAGCTGATCCGCCCGCGTGCCGAATACATCGGCCCGCGCGACGGCCATTGGATTCCAGTAAACAAACGTTGAACCGGCGTGCCGCCGATTAACAATCGTCTCGACCGGCGGTGGTCGGCACGAACAGGAAATTTTACAAGGCTATAATATCGCATGAATGTACTGGTGGTTGGTCCACATCCGGATGATCAGGAATTGGCCATGGGCGGTGCCATCGCGCTGCTTGCCGCGCAGGGACACACCGTCACACTTCTGGACATGACCAATGGCGAGCCGACCCCATACGGGGACCCGGCAACCCGGGCGCGGGAAGCCGCCGGTGCTGCAAAAATTCTGGGTGCCACCCGGCTGGAACTTGGACTGCCCAATCGTGAAGTGTTGTACGGCCTGGAGGCTCG
>JAJZEY010000134.1 GCA_021805585.1 Planctomycetota bacterium | reverse complement strand
GCCTTTTTAACCGGCGCTCTGGGTTTTGGTGTCGGCATGGGAATGAGTGGCGGTTCTTTCATGCTGATCATGCACTTGACGCCCGTAAGCCAGCGGTTGGGCGCGTTTTTGCCGCAGGTGATGATCGGTACCGGCCTGGGAATGGTGGTTATTGTGATGGCGGCGAGTTTATTTTCGCTGGTCAGTGTGATTCGCCTGGAGCCGGCGGTGGTATTCCGTTGACCGGCCGCTTCGCGCCGGTGTAAATTTCGATGGTTTAGAGTGTATCCGCATGAATCCATTGGCAACAGAAGAAAGTAGCGCCGGATCCGCCCTGCCAATCGCGGTGGCGTGCCGCAACGTGGAAAAATCCTTTGGCCAGGGCAACGCACGGACCCGGGCACTTAATGGTGTGGATATGGAGGTTCGCTGCGGAGAAATGCTGATGCTGGTCGGTCCGTCCGGCTGTGGCAAGACCACTCTGCTTTCGGTGATAGCCGGAATTCTGGATTCTGATTCCGGCCGTGTGGAACTGTTCAATCAGGTTATGGGAGATCTGCGGGGGGCGGCCAAAACCCGGTTTCGCGGGCGAAATATCGGCTTTGCCTTTCAACAGTTCAATCTTCTGCCGCAATTAACCGCGCAGGAAAATGCGGCGATTCCGTTGTTTATTCTGGGCTGGCCGCGCCGCAAGGCGCTGGCGCGGGCAACGGAATATTTGGATAAGCTTGGTCTGGCGGATCGACGGAATAATTTTCCCAGACAACTGTCCGGCGGTCAGCAGCAACGGGTGGCGTTTGCCCGAGCGTTGATTCATGAACCACGACTGGTGGTATGTGACGAGCCGACGAGCGCATTGGACGGCCGCACCGGTGAACAGGTGATAAGCGCACTGCGTAGCCTGGCGGTTGGTGCTGATCGTGCGGTGATTGTAGTAACGCACGACACCCGGATTTTTCATTTTGCGGACCGAATCGCCCAAATGGACGACGGCCGCGTTTTAAGCACCCACACGGCTCGGGAAATGCTGGCAAAGGAAGGACACAAAATATGATGCGAAAATTTGGCATTCCAGCGCTGGCTGTTATCGGATTACTGGTGGGTCTTCTGGCGGTCAAGCGGGCCAGTCATAAATATGTCTCTGTGCCGCCTGTGGTGACGCCGGTCAGCAATCCGTTCCTAAGCAGCATTGCGGCATCCGGAATTGTCGAACCGGCCAGCCGATCGATTGGCCTGTCCCCGGAATACGGAGGGCTGGTGACCGCCATCCTGGTGAAATGGAATCAGCATGTCCGCAAGGGACAGCAACTTCTGGAACTGGACACAACGGCCATTGATTCGCAAATTCGTCAGGCACAGGCCAATGTGCTTGTGGGGCGGACCCAACTTCAGGAAGCCGAAGCGAATTTAGCAAAGCTCAAAGCTCCGCCGCGCGCCATTGACCGGCCCGCCTATGTGGCGGCCGTGGCCGCGGCCCGGGCCAATTACCGCCTTGCACTTGGGCGATGGAAACGCGTTGAGCCGGCAATTGGGTCCAAGGCTTTTTCCGCGGATGATTTGGCCAACCGTCGCTACGTCTGGCTGGCCGCCAAAGCGGATCTGGCCAGGGCAAACGCGGCTCTTGCCGCATTTAACGCGGGCACATGGAGCCAGGATATTGCCATAGGAGAATCCGAAGTCGTAGCGGCACAGGCAACCGTCGTGGCCCGCCAGGCGGACCTTGATGCGTTGAAAACACAGCGCGGACTGCTGACCGTGCGATCACCCATCGCCGGTACGGTTCTGAAAATAAATACACGCGTCGGGCAGTATGTCGCGGCCGCTTCGTTTGCCAATCTGACGAATAACCCCCAAACCGCGCCACTCATTATTGGGGATATACGGCATCTGAATGTGCGACTGCAGATTGACCAGGAAGATGCTTCTCGTTTTGTCCCCGGCCAGCCCGCGGTCTGTTTTGTGCGGGGAATGCCGCGCACTTCCATCGGCCTGACGTTTGTCCGCATTGACCCGTTTGTACTGCCCAAACAGGATCTGACCGGTGCGCCAACCGAGCAGGTGGAAACACGTGTGTTACAGGTGGTGTTTCGTCTGAAAAAGCCGCCCTTTCCGGTGTATGTGGGCCAGCAGGTGGACGCCTTCATTAAAACGCCGTATAACTCCCGTCAAAGCGGCCCAGGGACTTTCGCCGCCAAACCGGAGCGCAATGTGCCATGACCCATCTTCTACGGAACCTTGGGAAGGACTCCGGTCAATTAAAGTCATCAACTTTGCCATCAGGCAAAGCGGCTGGCGCTTCCCCGGAAATTGTATGGGCCACCGCCCTGATTCTGGTCGCTGTTCTAACGGGCATTCTGGCCGTTCAAGCCCGCCACAAAATTCTGGTGAACATGAATCAACAAAAGCATATTGATGCATTTGATTCCTATATGAAGGTTATTCCGCTGTTCATTCATCAGCACAAGCCTTATCGTTCGGACCGCTTTCCTTTGCCGCCGCTGGCCATGCTTTTTGTCGCGCCATTTACCCTGCTTTCCCGGCCCGATGCCCAGATGGCCTGGGTTCTGTGCAAACCGTTTATGTTCGTACCCATATTTCTGATGGTGCTTTCCATAGTGCGCCGAGGCGGCGGACCGATCCCGCCGCCGCTGGCGGTGGGCTTAATATTGCTCAGCTGGTTTTTTCCGGTCATCGGCGATATTCAGGAAGGGCAGATGAATCTGCTGATGCTGCTGCCACTTACACTTTCACTTTGGCTGGCTCAGATTGAAACACCGAAGACGGATTGCGCGGCGGGAATCATGCTGGCTTTGGCCATCTGCATCAAGGTTACACCGCTGGCATTTGTGGCCTATTTTGTTTACCGTCGCCGCTGGACGATTGTGGCATCCATCATTCTGGGTATTGGCTTCTGGCTGTTTTGCGTGCCGGCGGTCTTTTTCGGATGGCGGCAGAATCTGACCTGGCTCCATCAATGGGCGGGGCTTATGATTCTGCCGTACGTGACGCATGATGCGATAAAATTTGCCAATGGTGAATCGATTCCGGAATTTGTCCTGCGTTTCACCACGCACCTGCCGGCCTGGAAAGCGACTTTGAACGGTCGAATGGTCAATCACTATGTAAACATTATAAATCTGCCGGTGAAGGCATCGCATGCAATCGGTCGCATAATTCTGGTCCTTATTGCCCTGGGTGGAATGGTTTGGGCGCAGCGGCGGTTGCCGAGTTTTAAGTCACGCCGCTATTTGTTGGAAATTGCCGCAGTTTCCATGTTCATGCTGT
>JAJZEY010000375.1 GCA_021805585.1 Planctomycetota bacterium | reverse complement strand
GTTATTCAGTACCACGGGGCGGTTATATCGTTAAAACCTATCCCCAAGCGGCTTGCAGTAAGGGCTGAGCTCGCAAACCGCGGTACACGAACCGTATTGGCTGTGAAGGGTCGCGGCTATGGTTGGAGGCTTTGTGCATTTAACGGCCTCGGGCGACCCCTTGCCGCCGCCGGTCGGGCGCTTACAACCGAAACCCTTGTCACCCTTCGGCCCGGTGCATCGCTAACCAGGACATTCACCGTGGGCCGATATTGCCGGGGCGAACGTACCGGTATGTTGTACATATATGTTGTGCGCTGGATGGCGGTGAACAATGGATTAACCTCCGCCTTGATGTCACCGATACTCCGGCTCAGGTTCCGCAAAGGGCAGCCGCCGGCATGGAAAATCGTGCCATCCATCCCCATGCCCAGGCCGGGGGCGAAAGCTCGCGTCCGCAAGGGCACACCGCCTTACCCGCCGCATATTATACCCAAGACCGGACCGGTGGCGGCTTTAGCCCGGATCGCGCGGGCCGTAGATTCGGGGAACGTGTCCAAAGCCGAGGCACTCTGCCTCCCGGAACAGGCGGTGCCCCAGCCGTTGATCGCGGCCATGGCTGTGGAAGCCGTTAATCTTGCCCGGCTGCGTGCTGTGATACTTAAGCAATTCGGCGTGGATTGGTGCAAGGGAATGGAAGACCTTCATCCATCGCCCGCGGAATTTCCCCAATTCCTGGAAGAATTGAATCCGCAAACACTCAAAATACGCGGCAACAAAGCTTCCGTTGGTACCGTGTATTACAACGGTAAAGCATTCGTTCCGTTCCCCGGATTTGATTTTCGCTTCGGGAAAATCAGAAGCCATTGGCTGGTGGATTCATGGGCAACTTACCGGCATATATCCACGCCTGCACGATACCGTCAGAACGTGATCGGCGATCTGAGGGAGGCCAGACTTTTCCGATCTTTGACGGACCAAATAAAAGCGGGTCGTTTCACAAACCTCCATGAAGTTTTAAAATCCGCCGACCGGCGATTGGCCGTCGAAGACGACTGGTTCACGTTACAATCCATGAAAATAACAAGCAGTGGATAAAAAATAACGCCCAATGGGTAATGCGGGTGGAAAAGAGCGAGCGGGCGGCGAGGGAGAAATCGCCGCAAACGCAGCCGTGATACAACCGGGCAGGCCCGCGTGCGTGCCCTGCGGCTGGCGATTGCCTCGCACTGGAACGAATTGAGGTGTTCGCACACGTTTTGGAGGAATGTGTAAATCGTGATATGTTCGGCCGTTCCGGCAAGATTTGTCCATTAAAATAAGGAGTCATGAATATGTGGAAATCAATTTGTTTTTCGGTCATCACCTGTTCTGTCCTGGCGGTTGGCCTTCGCCCTGCCGACGCGGCCACCGGTTCCCGCGCTGCGGCGAAGGCCCTTGCGTGGCAGGCTCGCCAATACACGCATATCCAGACCATACATTTCAAAGCGTCAGGTCAATTTGTGAACAACACCGTTAACGGTCCCCTGAAGGGGACGATCTCCTACGAATATTGGGGCAGCGGCCCAAAATATCGCATTGTGTTTAAGCAATCGGAAGCCGGCGCGGATTACAATCAGGTGATCGCGGATAATGGAAAACATCTGTACGTTCTCGACAAGATCACCGGTCATTTAATGGTCCGGCGGAGCAAATCGGCGGCGGACTACTGCACCCTGGAGAACCCCGTGCTTGAGCCACTTGCGCCTTTGGCCCCGCCGGTGGCGCAGCACCCGCGAATGTGGAACCTTTGGATGAACCTGCCGCGCTTTTTCACGGCTCCGCAGTCCGTCTTCAGCCGCTGCATGGCGGTGAAGGATTGCGGCCCGTCGGCAAAAGATGGGGCAATCCAGGGATGTCTGCTTGGCTCATCGGTGATGCAAACCGGCCAGGTGAAATTCACCCTGCGGCAAAAGCCGTCATGGCCGCACGCGTTGGTGACTGGTTGGCAAGTGGCCATGCTTACGCCTGGTCGCCGGGCGCGGCTAAGTCACATCGTCTACCAGTCCTTTACAATAAATTCCCACCATACGATATTTCTGCCCGTGGCATTCAAATTGAAAGGCCGCAGCCAAAGCGGATACTTTCAGGGTCGCGACGTTGCACGCACCAGGATAACGCACATTGCGGTCAACAAGCCAATTCCGTCGGGCATTTTCCGTATCAACTACAAGCTCGCCCGGTTTGTAACAGTTGTGAAGCATGGCAAATATATAACTTTTGACGTCAAGCCGAAGCAGGGGGCGAACGGCTGGCCCCATCAAGCCGGCCATTGAGTTTCGAATTTCAGGGTTTTATTCATGAACGATTATCCGGGAATGATAATCCGGGCTTAGGCAAGCCGCGGGGCGAAGGGCGACGCATGTCGCAAGCCGCGGTCGTGGTTATCAGCGCTTTGGTGGTGCTTGCCGCCAGCGCCGGCGTTTACGCGCTGCACCGGGCTATCGGTCGCTCCACGATCTCCCTGCGGGGAACTTCCGCCATTGAGGTGGAATTGGGTGCCAATTGCCCGGCCAATTGCTGGTGCGACGGATAAGCGTGGTCAACACAAGTTCGACACCACTGCGATTCACGCACATCGCCACCTCCTGCGGATGCCTGCAGAGCAGTCTTAATCCGGACATTGTGCCGCCGGGCAGAAAAGCCATTCTAAGGCTGTCGCCAGCGGGCCATTCCTTCCTAATTTACGGGCAACGTCCCGATTGGAGGCGTGCGGTGAATGGCATTAAGGCCATAAACCGCTCCGTCACCCGCAGATTCACGCGGAGTGCTCCACCAGCGGCCGCACATGGATAAGATCGTCCAGCGCTCGGCCGGAGATCGCGTCAAGTTTGTTCCGTGCGGTCGCGGTGCGGGGTGTGCCCGTTTTTATCTGGAAGGGAAAATATTGCATAGATAATTGGGGCCTCGGCGTAACCGAGCGTTAAGACCATTTCCCTTTTTGTGACGACGGCGAAGCGGGCTGGCGTTGCCGCGGCAACGCGGATCAGGAAATAGCGGAGCAGGTGAAGGTAGAGCGACTGGCAGGCTGACACGCCAATGTCATCCGGGGGCGGACATTGTGGCTGGCGACTTTGTCGGGCGAGAGGCCCGACCCCCAGTTTGTCCCGCACCCCATTTCGTCCCGCACGCCAGTTGGGCTACTTTTTTTCTGATAGGGGTAGGGAAGACCGCTTTTATTGCGGTCTCCCCTCCCTCCGAACCGGACAGGCGGATTTCCCGCATCCGGCTCTCCAGTCAATGGGCTCC
>JAJZEY010000551.1 GCA_021805585.1 Planctomycetota bacterium | reverse complement strand
TAGCGCCAGCGAAAACATGTTTTTGCCCGCGGTTCTCGCGGGCCTGGGTACCACAATAACGCACTTGTTCAAGTCTGTTGGCGGACAAGTTCGCACCATGCAATATCCGGAAGAACGGCGTGAAAACCTGCCGGTGCTGGAACGGGGCATGGACGTGCAGCGGTATCGGGGCGTACACCGACTGAATCGCGACGAACAGGGCCGCGTGAAGTGCGTCGCCTGCTATATGTGCGCTACCGCCTGTCCGGCGCACTGTATTCATATCGTGGGCGATGCGGCACCGCAAAGCTGGCCGGACCGTGAAAAATATCCGATAAAATTTGATATTGATGAGCTTCGCTGCATTTACTGCGGCATGTGCGAAGAGGCCTGCCCGGTGGATGCCATTGAGCTTACCTACGAATACGATATTGTGGGCCTGACCCGTGAAGAAATGATTTTCGACAGGGAAAAGCTGCTGGCCATTTACGATCAGACAATTGAACGGCGGCCCATGTAAGCGCCCCCCGCCTGAACCCGGCTGGGTTAAGCCTGGTGCTCTGTCACATCATAATTTTAGGGTACGCGGCGACGTTATGCGGCAGGAGTTATGCGGTTTCAGGGAGAGCCACCCTGAAATTCAGGCGTGAGAGAGCATTAGCTATACGATTACGTTTACGCGCCGCCCATTGCCCGGCGTATCCGCGCTATCGGCGAAATCAGCGGTTTTGTTCTGTTACAAATGGATCGCAAAGCAATGTCACGACGGAGGCCTCGGGAGAACCAATCGACGGTGCGTAACAGTTTAATTGGCTTGCTTTTATCCGCCGCGAGCCTTGGTTTCGGCGAGGGACTAATGACGAACCGCGCCGATTGCGCGGATAGAAGTAACGAACCGCAGCCGCCGAACTCATTTTGAAGATTTAAGCTGGGAGATCGGGATATCACGGGTGCCGCTATGGAGGTGAGCAATGCGCTTAAACCCGGGCTGGATGAATAGCTTTATGAAGGAGCGCTAATCTTAGAGCTTGGGTCACAGGGGCATGCCATTCGTTGTCAGAGGCGGTTCCCGGTCACTTGGTGGAGCACTCCGCGTGAATCCGCGGGTGACGGAACGGTTTATGGCCTTCATGTCAGTTACCGCAAGCCTCCAATCGGGACCTTGCCAGTAAATCAGGAAGGAACGGCTCGCCAGGTCGGGCTTATTCGGCGGCCTGGGTTTCGGTAAAAAGAGCCTCGACAAAATCGTCGGGTGAAAAGGCGGCGATATCGTCCGGCTGTTCGCCAAGGCCGACAAATTTCACCGGCAGGCCCAACTGGTGGCGGATGGCCACTACAATTCCGCCTTTGGCGGTGCCATCAAGTTTAGCCAGGAATATGCCGGTAAGGTCCACCACTTTTTTAAATTCAATTGCCTGCCGAATGGCATTCTGCCCGATGGTGGCATCCAGCACCAGCAAAGATTCGTGCGGTGCGTTGGGGATGCTTTTGCCGATCACGCGGCGAATTTTTTCCAATTCACGCATCAGGTTGTCCTGAGTATGCAGCCGCCCCGCCGTGTCCACGATTAACACGTCAATATGGCGGGCTTTGGCGGCGTGGCAGGCGTCGAACGCAACGGCGGCCGGATCGGAGCCCATCTGATGCTTCACAATATCCACACCAATCCGCCCCGCCCATATAGTCAACTGATCCACGGCTGCGGCCCGAAAGGTATCACAGGCGGCCACCATCACAGTTTTATTGCGGGATTTGAGATATTGACCAAGTTTGGCAATGCTGGTTGTTTTGCCCGCTCCATTTATGCCGGTCACAAGAATGACCGTTGGCCCTTCGGCGGCGAAATTAAGTTCGCGGCTTTCCGCAGGCCAATAGGTTTTCATTTCCGCCTTCAGAAATTCCAGAACATCATCGCCACTGGCAATGCGACCCTCTTTCCAGGCGGCGTTGAGGTCCGTCATGATTTTATCCGTGGCCGCCACACCCAGATCGGCCAATAAAAGGCGTTGACGCAACTCCGCAAGCAGTTGCTGATCAAGCGTGCGGCCGCGAAGCAAAGAGCGCAGTGATCCAACGAACGCCTCGCGTGTGCGGTCCAGACCGGTCCGCAGCTTTTCCAGCCCCTGCCCAATGACCTTACCTAAAAATCCAAATGCCATGCGCCTGATTCCCTGGAAATTTCCAAAATGCCACGCCGGCTTTATCGGCTGCGGCGGTGGGCGGACAGCAAATCCGCCCGACTGATGATACCGACAACCCGTTTGGGCTGCCTCTTTTCCACCACCACCAGCCGACCGATTTTATGCCGCGCCATCAGCTCGTCAGCCACGCGCAGCGGGCATTCGGGATAAATGGTAACGGCCGGTTGATCTATTACATCACCAATACGCGTGGTTGCCGAAAGGCCCGGACGAAGCAATTCACGGGTGGTTAAAAAGCCCAGCAGATCACCCGTTGAATCAATAACGGGGAAACCATGGTGGTGGGGTCCGGACCGGTCGTTGAGTATTTCACGGTGAATTTCCGCCACTGTTTTATCCGCCGAAAGACAGACCGGTTGAAAATTGGCCGCATCGCGGACGAAAAGGCGGTCAAGGAAGTCAATGGTAAATTCACCGCTGACACGAATGCCGCGGCGGGCGATCTTTTCAGTCATGATAGTATCGCGCATCAGCAGACACGAAACCATGAAAGCCATGGTACAGCCTGCCAGCAGGGGAAGCAGGCCATGCGGTTGAAGCGTGGTTTCAAAGGCAAACACAATCGATGTTAGAATCGCCCGTGAAGCGCCGGTGAACAGAGCGGCCATTCCGACCAGCGCCGCGACGCGAACATTTACGCCCGCATGAGGAAGCAGATACACGGCCGCACTCCCGAGCAGTGCACCGGCGCAACTGCCGATGGTAAATAACGGTGCCAGAGTTCCACCCGATGTGCCCGACCCAAGTGACACCGTCCAGGCGAACCATTTGAGCATCAGCAGCGTACAAAGCCCCCCCACCGCCATGGTTCCCGATAGTACGCGATCGATATGGTTATACCCGCCGCCCAGCCCCTGCGGATCCATGTATCCGCAGACTCCGACCGCCACGGCAGCAATGGCCGGCCACCACATCCAGTGCAGCCGACAATGTTTTTCAAAGCCGTCTTCCACCACATATACCGCACGGCTCACCCCGGCCGCAAGCACGCCCGCGGCAATTCCGATCGCCGCGTAAACCAGCAACGCACCCGGTCCGGGCGCGGAAAAGGAGGTCATAGGAAATACCGGTTGCGATCCGAATACCAGCAGACGCAGTCCGGCGGCTGCCGAACTGGCAATGGCGACAGGAATGATGGATCGCGGGCGAAATTCAAACAGAAGCAGTTCGACAGCCAGTAAGACCGCGGCGACCGGGGATCCAAATGTGGCTGACATGCCCGCCGCGGCACCGGCGGCCAGCAGAACTTTTCTTTCATCTGGAGTGGAACCAAAAAATTTTCCCAGCAATGAACCAAAAGCGCCGCCTGTAGCGATAATAGGACCTTCGGCTCCAAAAGGTCCGCCGGTTCCAATGCTGATGGCGGCCGACAAAGGCTTAAGCCAGGTCAAACGCGCAGGGATGGAACTCCCCTTAAGCAAAATGGATTCCATGGCTTCCGGAATACCATGACCGCGAATCGCCGCCGACCCGAAGCGTGCCATCATTCCCACAATCAATGCGCCGGCCACGGGTACGGCAATGATCCAGATTCCCAGATACTGATCCGTTGGACCGCTGAAAGCGCAAGAAATTCGCCCATAGAAGCAGATATTCGTAAGCAGCCCGATAAGTTTGATTAATACCCAGGCGGCCGCAAATCCAATTCCTCCCAGCAGCATCGCCAGCAAACTGACCAGGTAAACTCTTGGTCCCAGCAGCGTCGCATGGGCACCAATACCTTCACGGTAGAGAACGGGGCCCAGCGATGGTGCAATTCCAACCCCTTCGGTGGTTGACCCGGATTGCCCGATTGTGGCATCGGGGCCATGCTCCGGTAATGAATTCTGTGTCATCGAGAAAGTGACTCCTGTTATACGGATCCAATCGTGATCCCGTTTCAGGGTTTATGAATATCGCCGGAAATGGGTTTATCCGGCCATGGCGCATCTGATTCTTGCCGACATGTTTGTGGTTTTAGCATGACGATTATTGGCTTGCGGCCGCAGGTGCGATTAAGGCCAGATGCTCCTTCAAAGCGGCATCCAATACGCCATTTACAAAACTGGCGCTATCCTGCGTGGAAAATTCGCGGGCAATGTTAATGGCTTCGTCAAGAACCACTTTGGATGGCGTTTCGGGCACATGGGAAAGCTCCCACATGGCCATGCGGATCACGTTGCGGTCCACCGGGGCCATGCGTGAAACCGACCACTTTGGCACCAGGCGGCTGATCCAGCGGTCCGCTGTTTCACGATAGTCCCACGTGCCGGCGGCATAGCGTGTGGCAATTTCGCGCACCAGCGTGTGGGTAGTTTGCTCCGCGATGAATCGGGGAAGCTGTTCAATTAAAAATTCCGGGCCTTGTACATCCGCCTGAAACAAAACCTGCAGCGCCAGCCGTCGGCCTTCGGATTGCTCTCGATTAACTTTTTTTACAGACACTTCAACCACATCCTTCATTTATCAGTTTGTTTTTTTAATTCCGCCATGACGCCGGCCATTTCAATAGCGCTGCAAGCCGAGGCCCAGCCGATATTTCCCATTTTAAGGCCGGCGCGGTCCATGGCCTGTTCCACGGTATCCGCCGTGATGACGCCAAATAGTGTCGGCACGCCCGTTTTGGGGCCAATGGCGGCAATTTGGCCGGCCGACTGACCAGCGACATGGTCGTAATGGCCAGTCTGTCCGCGAATGATGCAGCCAAGGCAGATGATAGCCGCCCATGTACCCTCTTCGGCTAAGCGACGGGCCACGGTGGCCAATTCCAGGCTGCCGGGCACCCAGACCTGCAAAATTTGAGAATCCGCCGCGCCGTGCCGCTGCAAGGCGTCTACTGCCGCAGCCGCCAGCCGACTTGTGATAAGGCTGTTAAATTCGGCGGTGACAATGGCAAATTTCTGATTGGGCAAAACCCTAAGCGAACCACGTATTTCCTTGAGCATCAGGCTGTTCTCCAAGTATAAAGCCAAAGGCAAGTGTAACGAACCGGACGCGGACAATCCAATGCTTTTCAAGATGGGTACTCGGTCACACCTGTAAATCAGGCTTGATTGGCGTGACAGAGCGCCAGGTGTCCTATTTCGCAAATGCCAGCCTGCGGAGCGTCTTGAATCCCTTGAATTCCTCACCGATTCAAACGGCATTGATAAAAATGTCGATATTATTCACCTACGCGATTAAATATTAATTGGCAGGATTCAGAGGGGGCCGGTTTTGGCACCGGCGGCTGGCGCGATTGGCCACAGGCAACGCATGGTGGTACCGACCCCCGGCTGGCTGTCGAGTTCCACCGCCCCGCCCATGGCCGCAACGGCGTGTTTGACGATTGCCAGGCCCAGGCCTGTGCCCCGGTCGGCCCCCCCGCGGCTGCGATTGACTGTGTAAAACCGTTCAAAAACCCGGTGAATATCTTCAACTGGTATCCCGCAACCGGTGTCCTGCACTTCCAGCACAAGAACCTCTACGGTACCCGGCAGGCGCGGTTGAGGCTTCAACGCATTTTCGGACGGCATGGCGGGCAGCAGAGTGGCCCGCATCTGTCGACGCCAGCGGACCTCGACAAATCCGGCGGCGGTGAATTTAAGACTGTTATCAATAAGATTTTTGAGAATCAGCATGATCAGCCGTTCGTCACCGCGCATAATGCGGGCGTCGGGCGCAATAACGAAGCGCAGAGCCAGATTTTTATCCGCCGCCAATGAACCGAACATATCCAGAATAACTGGACGGACTTCCTCCAGATCAATTTCTTCGGTTCGAATAAGCGCACGGGGGTCTTCGGTGCGGGAAAGGTCCAGCAGGTCCTGCACCAGCAATTGCAGCCGCAACACATGGCCTTCGATGATGCTAAGGCAGCGGCGCACAATTTCGGATTCGTCCAACCCGGTTTCGTTAATTGTTTCCACCGCGGCGCGAATGCTGGCCAGTGGCGTTCGGAGTTCATGGCTGGCGTTGGCGGCAAAATCGGCCTTTATCTGCGTGTTTTGAATTAAATCGGTCTGGTCATCCAGCAGAAGCAGCAGACCCGTTATTTTTTTTTCCTCCAGGATCGGCCGAATGGAAACACGCATAGTGCGCAGCCCGGAAAGCATGTTCAGACGAATCTGGCGCACCGGTGGCACCTGCCCGGATTTAGCCAACTGCATTAATTCAACGATCTGGGAATTCCGCAGAAGTTCACCAAAGCCTCCGGACACACTGTTGGGTGAATCAGGTGAAACGGAAAGAATTTCCGCGGCACGCGGATTCGCCAGTTCCACATTGCCTTCCATATTCACGACAAGCACTGGCTGCTCCAGCCCGGCAAGGAGCGCCTGAAGGCAACTTGTTTGCCTCCGCATATGGTCGCGTTCCGCGGCACCCACCACGGAAAGCGAATCGATTAATCGGCCGATCTGGCCAAGTTCGCCGCCCTCCAGCAGATGCAGCTTGCGCGCCGCGTCCCCGCGGTCCATTGCTTCAAGTGTTTCGATCATCCGTTTGTAAATATAGCGCCGCCGCCACGCCCCCACCGCCATCATCACCACAATCCCCAGGATGACCGCGGCGGCAACACCGAGCCACGCGGCTGCGGAAAGCGGTGCCGCGGATAAAGTCAAAATCGCTAAATTTAGTGCCATGGGGCCGGCTATCCTGAACGCACAATAACACCCGCCGCTGAATCGCTTCATGAACCGGCTGCGCTATTCCCTGCGCGACCATCATCCCCGGAACTCATTTTCTGTCCAGTGCGGTCGTGTCGGAACGAACCGGGGCACAAACGCGACTTCTTCCGTTGCGCCTCGTTTTTGGGGCGCATGAGGCAGGAATTCATTGAAGATAGTGTCGGCAGGCCGATTTTCCGCAACCCGTGATTGCCGGCGCTATCCTTCCTCTTCAAGGGTTTCCAGAAGCCGGTAGCCAACTCCGCGCACGGTATGAACCATCCATTGCCAGTCGCCCAGCTTTTTGCGAACCGCGGTTACATGCACATCAATCGCGCGGTCGGTCACCAAAACGCCGGCCCCCATAATGCGATCGGTTAACTGGTCGCGGGAAAGAACCCGGCCGCGGGCGTTGGCCAACGCGCTAAGCAATTTAAATTCCGTGGGGGTGACACTGATCGGCCGACCTTCTAACGTAATCTCATGGCGTGCCGGGTCAATCACCATCGGGCCGCTGGCGATCAATTGCTGAGAAGATTCCGCCCCCGCCTTGCGCCGCAACACCGCGGCCACGCGGGCCATAAGCACCTTCATGGAAAAGGGTTTGGTTACATAATCATCCGCACCCAGGGAAAGCCCGACGATGATGTCCGTCTCTTCGCCACGGGCGGTAAGCATCAGAATGGGAAGTGTGGCTGTTTGCGGATCCCCCTTAAGCCGGGTGGCGACTTCCTGACCCGTCAGGCCAGGCATCATCAGGTCCAGAAGGATGAGATCAGGCCCCTGCTTGCGCGCCAATTCCAGCCCCATTTTGCCGTCGTTGGCGGTCAGTACCTCATAGCCGTTTCGCTGCAGATTCATGGAAATTAAATCAACGAGATCACGTTCATCATCCACAACCAGAATTCGCTTTTTTCGTGACATACAAAACTCCACCCAGACAGGTTTGAAAACCGACCGAAACCCGCATTAGTCTTAACAATTACCACAGTACCGGGTCGCGTCAAGACCTTTGCTTAAAGTTTACTTGTTTGCTTACCAAGTCTTTACCAGTCGTTAATATTTGCGTTGCCGGGTACCGCAAGCGGAAGGCTTCCTCCACCAGAGCGTATCGTCAGTCCATTGTATTCAAATTTTTCGATTTCAGATCTGGTGCAACGCGCCTCGGGCGGCGTGGTGCCGGGTGTTAATTTTCTTATTATTTTCCACAAACGCGATATATTCAAACATTATGGCTCGGCCCAGCGTATTTGATTTGTGATTATTTTCACAAGACTTTGCGCGGACCATTTGCTACCATAGCGTTTTGGAAATGGGACTCGGATAGCCGGGGTACCCGAAAACCATGCGGAAGAGGCTTTCATGACGGTCACAAACCCAGACTCCAATTGCGCCACGCCGGAATCCCCGGACGCCGATAATCTGAATTCTGCCACGCACCTTGTCCCACCGCTTCCCGCAACCATTGGAAGCCGGCCTGAAGTGTCGGCCGGTTCCCCGGCGAAGCCAGCCAACCCGGCACCCCCGCAGTGGGCGATTGAACGGTTCTTTAACTGGCTTGGCCGGTACCCGGCCGCTGTTGGCAAGGCGCTTGACCGGCTTGCGGCGCGGCCCGGCCCGGTGGGCCGGATAGTCTCTTTCTTCAGTTCCGTGCGGTTGGGACTGGTTTGGCTTTTTCTTACCGCAACCTACATTGCAATCGGTTCGGGAATGCCATGGGTTCGCTCCGCATTTGATGTCACGAGCATGGAATTTTTTGACGCGCCGCCCATGGTCATTCTGATGCTTCTGCTGATTACCACACTCACCGTGGTGACGTTGCGGCGCATCACGCTTTCACTTTACAAACTTGGCGTCTGGACGGTGCACACGGGCATTATCACGCTGGTCATCGGATGCTTTTTTTACTTCGGCATGAAACATGAGGGAATGGTCCGCATTTTTCTTAACCAGAAGGTGAACCACTATTATGATTCTTCGATTCGCGCTTTATATATTGTGAACCCAAATAATCAGCGCCATGTGATGGTCGGCCTGCCGCAACTGCCTATTTTCAAAAAGCGATCCCCCGGTGACAACCCCCTGGATATCCCCATTCCGGCCAACGACCTGATCCAACTTAACCGCGCCTGGAACAACGCACAGGTGGCGATTGTCGGCTATTACCCATATTCGGAAATTGCGCCGACGCCATTTAACCGGCCGGTGAATCATGCACCGCACAATCCGGCCATCGCGGTGAATTTAAGTGCCGGAGGCGTCAGCAGCGGGGCCCAGTGGTTGCTTGGAAAGCTGCCTGCCGGACGGGTGATGGACCGCGGGTCTCCATTTGGCATTGAATATCTTTATCATCCAACGGCGCGGCGGCAGCGGGACATTACCACCAGTTTTCATGGGACGAATGCAATGATCGTCAATGTGCCAAAAGATCACGTCCGACGGGTTTATATCATCAAACCCAATATGCCCATCGTGGTCAAAGGTACACCGTATACGCTTACGCCAATTGCAAAAATCACCATGCCGCTGCGGTCACCGGGTTATCTGGGGGCAACCAGTCAATGCTATATGATTAATGTGACACGAAAAGATGCCGGTGGACCATTTAAGTTTCAACGGGTGGCACTTTTCCGCTATCCGACGCGCAGTGTGGATTTTATTTTGAAACAGGGTCAGCGCGAATTGATTCCCGATAAAATCGACCATCAACTGCATATTCGTTATCTTGACGCAACCCGCGACCAGTTCTGGGTCGTGGAACACAAAAACGGAACCTTTACGCTGGTGCACCGCGCCACCGGTGGCAGGGTAACGGTTCGGCCCATGAAACTCGGTTCCAATTCGCCGGCCGTTGTTCAGGGAATGCCGGTGAAGTTCAGCCTTGAGTCGGCGGCGGATATGCGCTTCAGACCGGAACTGATTCCGCCGACGGATCGGCGGCCAAAAGTGGAAAACACCATGGGCAAATGTGTGCTGGAACTGCGAATTTCCCGACCGGGGCACCGCCCGCAGCCGGTTTATCTGCAATATCAGCAATTCGGCCTTTCCGGAGATTTGCCACCGGCTAAAGTGCGAATGGGGAACGGACAAACTGCTGATTTTATTTTTTCCCAGTTGGAACGGCCGCTGCCGGTTGCCCTTAAACTGATGGCCTGCAAGGAACTTTTTTACAGCGGCGGCGAGAATTTTCCGCGTGATTTTATCAGCAAAGTTCGCATGACCAACGACAAAACCGGCCAAACCAGAATTGCCGTCATTCATTTGAATCATCCGGCACAGGCGGCCGGACTGCATCTGTTTCAGGCCCGTTTTGGCCATGATCCGGCCACGGGTCATCCATTTACCGTTCTGGGCGTGGGCAACACGCACGGATTTTACGCGATGCTGGTGGGCGTCGTTATGGTGATACTGGGCATTGGCTATGCGTTTTATGTCAAGCCGATTCTGCTTAATATTAAAAAGAAGCAACTGGCGGCATATGCCGCCGGCCTGCAAAAATCATCCACACACAAAAATGCCTCCGTCTGACGGTGGCGGCTTACCGGGAGTTTTATCATGGGTTTGAATCTTCGATGGATCGTTGCACGGGCGGGGCGCATGCGGATTGGATATATGGCATATCTGGTGGTCCTGTTAACCGTTCTTACGACGGTACCGCCGGGCGTGGCCGGCGGCGCGGTGATAAAGGTGGATGAAGCGGCCGTGCCAAAACTTCCAATGGGGCATCCGGTCATTGGTCCCGGATCACCACAGGTAAACCCGATTCCGAGCAAATCTCGAATGCGGGAAACCAGCGATATCGTCAATCAAAATCGGACGCTATTTAAACAGGGGATTCATTTAAGCGCACTGGAAATGTTGACGATTCAGAACAATGATGAACTTAAAACCCTTGATACCTGGGCGCGGGAGTCTATTCATGCGATTTGCGGCTACAGCTCCATCAACGGTGAAAAGCCGCTGTATACGGCATTGGATATGGCGTTTCGGCCGCAGGCCTGGGATAATCGCAATTTTATCTACATCATGGCGGTGCCGATACGCGAGCGGCTGGGCAAACTGGTAAGCCCGAAAGAGGCAAAGCGGATTCTGGAACAGGGAACGGTCAGCCCGGTGTTTCTGGCCAATCCCGAAGTGCGCAAGCTGCTGATCCAAATCGGATCACAATCCGTGCTAAGTTCGTCGGTGCAACAGATCAGCATTGCCATGCAGACCTTCCAGACCCTTGGCCGGCAATTAACGATTGTGCCGCCGGCGAAAACCGATCCCCACGGGCTGTGGGTTGAGCCGATCCAGCTTTTGCCGAATCTGGGCAAAATGATCTCCACGATTGCGCCCAACCTGAAAGCGGCCAAGCCACTGCCCGGCTACAGCACTGCGACCGCCAAGGCCGTTACCCTGGCCTATGTGGACCTCGGTTATGGCTGGACCAGCAACAATGTATCCGAAGCAAACGCGGGGATACACGAACTTGCCGGGGCGCTGCCCGCGGTGAATCCGTCGGTCTACCCGGAATATGTGAAGCGGTTTGTGGAAGTGTGGTACAACCGTGTATTCAATGGAACGCTGATCGGCGTATTCTTTTATTTTATATCCCTGACGCTGTTCCTGATTGCGGCCACCGGCGCGTACCCCGCGGCGCGCAAACCGGCGATTATATTCTTTACGCTGGCGGTCCTGCTGCATGCGACATTCATGGGCATCCGGTGGTGGCTGGCGGGACGCATTCCAATTCAGAATGAATTTGAAAGTGTGCTTGGCTCGGCCTTTATCGGCTGCGTGGTGGGGCTTGTATTGGAATACTGGAAACGCAACAGTCTGTTCGGACTGGCCTTCAGTTTTGTCGGTTTTCTGGCCATGACCGCCTGTTTTGTGGTGCCCTTTGTGCTGGGCAAAAGCATTGGCGCCAATATCAGCCATGTGGACGGCGTCCTGAACACCTACTGGCTCTACATTCATGTGAATGTCGTTATCAGCAGTTACGCGCTGATCGGGGCCAGCTTCTGTCTTGGACTTGTGTATCTGTTTACAAAACTGCATTATTCCAATTCACCCGCCGCACGGGTGATTCAAAATCGCACAAAATTCGCCATGGCCGGTGGGCCGGCCCTGGCCATGGCCGGCGGAGATGGCGGATATGCGTCCGGTCCGGCGGGTTCTGGCGGAACAAAAACCCCCGAACAACTGGCCGCCGAGCTTACGGAACAACGCCTGGGATTCCTGACCCGGCTGGATCAGGCGAATATTATTGTGCTGCAGATGGCGTTCTGGTTTTTGGGAACCGGAATTATTTTTGGTGCGGTCTGGGCGGATTACAGTTGGGGCCGGCCCTGGGGATGGGACCCCAAGGAAACCTTCGCTCTGGTAACCTGGCTGGTCTATCTGATTATTGTGCATTTGCGGTTTGTATCGCCAAAATATAGATCGGACTGGACCGCATGGCTTTCGATTGTTGGATTCCTGGTCATGATGTTTAACTGGATCGGCGTGAATTTTTTCCTGGTGGGTCTGCACAGCTATGCCTGAGGGCCATCGTGAATCGCGGGCGGCTGCAACGGCCCATTTGGCCCGCGGGACGGGAAGAATATAATGGGAAAAGTTCCACCGGACCGATAGAATAGGTGATGGAGTGAAACGAAATGGAGACTGCCCGGAAGGGTAATTGGAGTTTCGTTTATGAATCTGGCCGGATTGCTGCAACTGGTTGCCCCCTCCGCAGGCGAAAGCGGGTATGCCACTTATTTTACCCGGCTGGAATCCGACTGGATAAATTCTCCACATCCCCTGGATATGGTTCGCACCGGGTTAACTTCTGTCCTGAAGGATGTGATCGGTCCATCCGAAGGTATCGCGGCCGGAATCGCCTTTCGCGCCGCACGCGCCGGAGACATCGCCCCGTTCCGGGAATTAATGCAATTGCTATCCATGGAAAAGCTTCCGACGGATTTGTGTGCCGCTTCACTGCGAACCGGGACCGCGCTATGGGAACGCTCCCGGAGATGGGAATGGACCAGCGCCGTCCATGAGCAGCTTGACCCGTTGACGTTGCCGGCCGTTCATCATGCCGCCGCATTCGGAGCGCTGGTAAGTGAAACCACCGCCAACGAAATCCGCGCGGTGACAACTTATCTGTACCGGGCGGCGCAGCTGCTTATCCGCGATGCCGCCACCAGCCTGCGGCTTGATGATGCCAGCGTGCAGCATGTCTTATGTGATTGCCAGGAGCAGATCACCGCCATGGCACCGCGCTTCACCGGATGCCGCCCGGCTGATATTGCGACCATCGCACCAAATTAATCAGCTTTTATCACGTTAGCCCGCAACGTTCCGGTACGGCAATTTTGAGTCATTGCAAGTCGGTTGCGTTCGAACTCCAATCCCCGCCGTGGCGGTCGAAGATGGGTGCGGCAGGCTGCGCGGGCCTGATTTTGGAAATGCGGGAATCTATCGTTGGGCACAGCCGACTCAGCGATTGTGGGGCGTTCCGTGGCCGAAGCGCAAATGGGCCTGCCAATAAATCGGGCGTCAGGCCATGCTGGATTAAATGAAGTGGCGTTGGCGATAAAAATGCGGGCGGTTAAGACGAAAAACCGCACCACGCCGGAAAAATTGGCAGACCCGCGCAAATCAGATGTGCCCGTTTTTATCGGGAAGGGAAAATATCGCAAAGATAGTTGGGTATTTGGCGTGAAAACTTTCCTGCAAGTCGTTTTCCTTCCAGCGACGACGACGAAGCGGGCGAGACGCCCGCCCCCCAGTCTTTTGATAGGGGTAGGGAAGACCGCTTTTATTGCGGTCTCCCCTCCCTCCGAACCGGACAGGCGGATTTCCCGCATCCGGCTCTCCAGTCAATGGGCTCCCTTCAGAGACTCACAAACGGTTTGATGGGC
>JAJZEY010000054.1 GCA_021805585.1 Planctomycetota bacterium | reverse complement strand
TCCAAAGCATAAAACCATTGGAAAGCACCAGCGTCCGTTTGCCCTGTGTGGCCTTTTGCACCGCCTGCCAGTCCTGATATTGAATGGGGTAAATCCACAATCCGCCGGTTTCCCGATTCTGAAGCTTGCCCGTCCAGCTCCAGACGGAAAGCACCGCATGCGTGCTTTGGCTTAAAATCGCCAATGCGCACAACGCCGCCAACCAGCGGCGGCTTATTTTCACCGTCGCCAGCCACGCGGCCAAAAAAAGAATTGGCAGATACGCATAATATTCCCAGCTTTTCACCCAGCCGTAAAAACCCAGCAGAAACGCCAGCAGCATCAGGCCCATGCTGACGCATGTTTCAGTGCGGCAATCCGGCAGGCCACGGCGAAGCTGTGGCAAAAAGCGCAGCGTCAACACAATGGTAATTCCCGCGCACAGCAGCCAAATGCCCGCAGGCGTGATGAAATAGTATCCCGCGCTGTGGCGGAATGGAGACCAGAAATCCATTCCACTGCCCAGCAGAAATCCAAAATGGGTGTCCTGATAGGTCTTCATGCCGGTCAGCGGTAAAATCGTCAGCACCAGTGATCGAATGCCGAAAACGCCGGCCGTCAATAGGCCCATGCCCACGCCCGCCGCCATGGCCGGCCAGGTTTCTTTCCACAAAAGCGCCACACCGCCCTTTTTTCGCAGCACATCCCACAGGGTAAAAATGACCAGAAACAGGCCATACACGTACCCCATGCTCGGCTTCACAAACAGGCAGGCTGTGCAAATGGCCAGCGCCCGCCGGCGCTTTCCGGACGCCTGTTCGGCAATGGCCCACAGAAGCAGCAATGCCTCCAGCGGATGGGTCAGCGTTAAATAGCACGGCATAATGGCGACCGGCAACGCACATATCAGAAAAATCCGCGGCCAGGATTCCAACTGCATCGCGGCCGCAAATCGTGCGATGGCCATGCCCATCAGCAATTCCAGAAAAGCCGTCATAGCCAGAAAAGCCCATGCGGTTCTTCCCAAAATAGCAAAACCGATATGGGCAATTATCAGTGTGGCCAGGCCATGGGTATACCCAAAATCGATCGCCGGTTTCATACCCATGGAAATAAGGGCATCGCCTTTAAGCGCCGTTCCCGGATCATAAAAACTGAAAAACGCCCAATCCGCCAATCGCGGAAGTTGGATAACCATCAATCCAATAAGAATCCCACCGTAGATAAATCCCCAACGCACCCAGTGGCGGTCTGCCGGTGCGCCGGCGGCATCTGATGGTGACGGGTGATACGGATGGGCTTGACTCATGCGGCGGATTGTACAGGATTGTCCGCCAGGGCAGAACTTAAAAGATATGGGAAGAAAAAAACAGGAGAAATCCCACAATGGTTGGCAACGTCAATCAATTCCCGTGCGTGGAGCCATTGGAACACCCACATTTTCCGCCCCGCTGACCGGGCAAAATTCCAACAGCCGCTAATCCGCGGCATTAACCGTAAACAACCGCAGATATTGCTCAAACCGATAGCACCGATTGCGACGCTGACCCGTCAATTCAACCAGCAAGCCCGATATTTCAAATAATTTTATAATTTTATTCACCGAGGTAAACGAGCAATTCAATTCGGTTTGGACAGTTGCAACCGTGATAATCGGTCTTTTAAAAATCAGATCGAGTACGCGATACGCGGCCTTTGGGCTGGAAGCTTCCGCCAGCCGCTGGCGGATCGACTCACGCAAATCGACTATTTGCTTTGCCGTTGTGGCAGCCGACTCGCTTACCTCGGCCACGCCACGCAGGAAAAAGCGCAGCCAGCCTTCCCAATCTCCGTCGGTTCGTATGGCAATGAGCCGGTCATAATATTCGCTCCGATGCTTTTTCAGATAAACGGACAGATACAGAAGTGGCCGCTTCAGAATTTTTCGCTCACAGAGAAAAAGCGTTATAAGCAGCCTTCCCACGCGCCCGTTACCGTCCAAAAACGGGTGAATGGTTTCAAACTGTCCATGCGCCAGGCCGATTTGAACCAGCGGCGGCATCAGATTGCGCTCATTCAGGAATTTTTCCAAGTTGCCGAGTGCACGATTTAATTCGTACGCCGGCGGTGGCACAAACGCGGCACCCGAAAGGCCCGCTCCGGCCGGACCAATCCAATTCTGGCTCTCTCGAAAACGCCCCGGCTCCTGATGCTGGCCACGGGAATCAGCAAGTAGCTTTTCATGAATTTCCCGGATCAGCCGCGAGGACAGGGGAAGATCTTCCAGCCTTTTAATACCAAAATTCAAGGCGGCAATATAGTTGACAATGTCACCAATATCCGTCGGCTGGCCAATATGTTTTGCGCCGCTTTCCAACGCAAGAATATCCTGGAGCGTGCTTTGGGTTCCCTCTATCTGCGAACTTAAGACCGCCTCCTGTTTGACATACATAGCCAGGAATAAATCAGGATTCAGCAGAATTAACGCCACACCGTCAAGCCGACCAAGGGACAAGTCCGCCTTGGACAGCAATTGAGACAGATCGCCATCAAGGTCAATCGGCGGTGTGGGAGGCAATTCCGCCGGGATAAAGGCGCGGTAACCACTTGGCTGGCTAACAAACGCCCCGGCCCTTAGTGAATAATTTGGCTGGCCATCCGTCATGCATAGCCCTTATTTCAATTTTTTGAAATAAAACCGCTGGGCGCTCTTTCTTATTTCATATATTAGCATAAAAATGAAATAAGATCACCAACAGCCGCTATATTTACAATAAAGCGAAACTAATAATCGCTAATACAATATAATTAATCGTTATGTGGATGCATATTTTGTAGACAATCAGCCAACGCTGGCAAAAGTTCAGGAAATTCAAACGCGAATTCCGATTCAAGAAAGCGCTGCGGAACGGCCCGGCATCCGGTCAGGGCCAGGTCGCCATCTATGCCCATAATGGCTGAACCGATTCGCACCGCGAAAGCCGGTGCCGGTGGCGACCATGGCCGATGCAGCACCTTGCGAAGTGTGGCCATGAAATTCCGATTGGTTGTCGGTGCCGGCGCGGTACCGTTATATGTGCCCGTGGCAGCCGCATGGTCGGCAAGCCAACCTACCATGTGAACAATATCGCGTAAATGAATCCAGCTCATCCATTGTCGGCCACTGCCCACTGCGCCGCCGAGTCCGGCGCGGGCCAATTTGGCCACCGGAGCCAGCAGGCCACCCTGCGGGCCAAGCACCAGGCCGATGCGTAAAATTACTTTTCGTGTGCCCGGTATTGCGGCGGAATGAAGCGCCGCTTCCCAGGTG
>JAJZEY010000474.1 GCA_021805585.1 Planctomycetota bacterium | reverse complement strand
ACGAAGCCAGCCGACAGTATTACGACCTTGAACTGCTTTGGGGCGATTGTCCGAAAATTCAATGGCGCGACCCCAATCAGCCCGAATTGCCGATTGCGGAATTGCCGCCACAGAACGACATGACGGAAGGCTCGCTGGTCAACGTTCAGGAACAGTTATCGTATTCCTTCGAATTCTGGGAGGAAAAATCGGATCAGACCGTTTCACCGGATTCCGCCGCCATTGAAGAAATTTCCCCGGCCGAAAGTGCCGCGGATTCTGTTGATGAAGAATCCGCCACCGAGTCATTTGCGGCGGCAGCCGAAGCGATTGAAGTCATCGAAATTCAGAAAAAGCCCGTCGGCGATCGTGCCGCGGACCGTCCGAAGAAAGCCTTGATTTCAAATGCGTCCAGGAAGCCATCGAAAAAGAATCCGAAACCGGCGCTGCGGGCCAAGACCACAGGCGGCAAAGCTGCAAAAAAGCCAGTGCCAAAGCCGGTCGGAAAAAAGGCCCGCGCTGTCGCCAAAGCTGGCAAGGCCGCCGCCGGCGGCAAAGCCGCCAAATCGCTTAAGCCCGCTCGCGCGGTCGCCAAGGGAAAAGCCAAAGCGGTCCGCAAGCCGGTCAAAAAGGCCAAGGCCGTTAAACGCGTTGTGAAAAGCGCGGTGGCCAAAGCCGCCAAAAGGCCGGCGAAATCCAAGGCTAAAAAAGCAACCCCGGCTAAAAAGGGCCGGGCCAAATCCAGATAAGGAAACCCTGTGATTCCAATAGAAGTTACTCTGCGCCTGCGCTTCGGTCAGGCGATGGCGGCGGCGTTTGGCCCGGAATATTCGTCCGACCCGCAGATCAAAATCGGCGATCCGAAGCTCTCCGACTATCAGTGCAACGCCGCCATGGCACTGGCACGCCTGGTTTCCCTGCCGCCCCGGGAAGTTGCCGCACGCATTCTGGAACATCTTTCGATTGATGATATGTGCGAGCCTCCGCAAATAGCCGGCCCCGGATTTATCAATCTTCGGCTTAAAGCGGAGTGGCTGGCGGCGGAACTCAAAAAACTGGCGGCGAATTCGATGGACATGGCCCGCGGGGGTGTGGACGCGGTTGGCGATACTCTCACCGTTGTGGTGGATTACGCCGGTCCTAATATTGCCAAGGAAATGCATGTGGGGCATTTGCGGAGCGCGATTATCGGTGATTCGATTGCCCGCACGCTTGGGTTTCTTGGCCATACCGTGATACGCCAGAATCATGTGGGGGATTTTGGAACACAGTTTGGTATGTTGATACGTCATGCTAAAGATGCGGTGATTCAGGGCGGCCAGGCGCATATTGCCGATCTGGATGCGTATTATAAACAGGCTTCGCAACGCGACAAGAATGACCCGCAATTTGCCAAAGAAGCTCGGCAGGCCGTGGTGGCTTTGCAAAATGGCGATCCCGAGGCGGTCCGACTGTGGCATTGGATACGTGATGAAAGCCGACGGCATTGCCGGGAATTGTTTCTGCTGCTGGGGGTCCTGCTTTCAGAGTCCGACGAACGCGGCGAAAGCTTTTACAAAGATCGCCTTGCACCCCTGGTGGAGCGACTCAAGGGGGCCATGGCGTATGGTGGAGAGGGGCCGCGGGTCGGCCTTGATGAAGTCTATCATCCCGCTCATGAACAGGCGATGGATGTAACCGCGATTCCCGATTCTGATGGTGCCCAGGCCAAGGGGGCGATGGAATCGGTGGAAGCCGCCGACCGCGTGGTGGAGGCACGCGAACCGCAGGTGATACACAAGCCGTACCTTGCGGATTCCCAGGGAGCTTTGTGTGTGTTTCTGCCCGGCTATGTGGACAAGGAAAAGAATCCGCTTCCACTGATTATCCGCAAAACCGATGGCGCATTTTTATATGCCACCACCGACCTTGCCGCCCTGTATTTCCGGATTCAGGAGGACAAGCTTTCATCCGCGGACCAGATGCCCGTTAAACGCAATTGGCACGCGCAGCGGATTATTTACACCACCGATGCGCGTCAGGCCCAGCATTTCGCCATGGTGTTTGACACCCTTCGCGCCGCCCACTGGGATATAAACCCACAGACCGCATTGCCGGTGAAACTGGAGCATGCGCCTTTTGGTTCCATTCTGGGCGAAGATGGCAAACCCTTTAAAACCCGTTCCGGAGAATCAGTCAAGTTGCGCGAATTGCTTCACGAGGCGATTGAACGCGCCGCGCGGGTGGTGGCGGAAAAAAATCCAACTCTGCCGGCCGAGCGGCGGCAGGCCATCGCCAGGGCGGTGGGTATTGGCGCGGTGAAATATGCGGACCTGCGGCAGGACCGGACCGGCGATTACGCCTTTGCCTGGGAACGGATGCTGTCTTTTGAAGGAAACACCGGCCCATACCTGCAATATACCTATGCCCGGATATGCAGCATTTTCCGCAAGGCCGCCGAAGCCATACCGGATTCGCGGATCGCATCATTGGAACATCGGTGGGCCGCCGCGGATATTATTTTGGCGCATTCTTCTGAAAAAGCCCTGGCACGGCGGTTGTGTCAGTTTGGCGGAGTAGTGGAGTCCGCGGCACGGGACCTTAAGCCGCATTATATCTGCGGGTATCTTTATAATCTTGCCGGTGAATTCTCCAGCTTTTACGAAGCCTGTCCGGTATTGAAGGCCGCCAGCGATGCTTCGCGGCAAAGTCGTCTGCTGCTTTGCGGCCTGACGCAGGCGGTGTTGACGGTTGGTCTGCGTGATCTTCTGGGCATTGACCTGCTGGAGGAAATGTGACGCGGTGCCGCATTGGCAAGATCTCTTGGGGCCGCCAAATTTTCAGGTGGCGGTTTTAAACTTGGATTTCCAGCAGGCTTGCCATCGGTCATTCTGATACCAGGCTTCCGATGTCAGTCGCTATCTCTACCTCCGCAGTTAAATCTGATGCCGAGCCACAGTGGGCACCGCAGCATCCGTAGCATGGGCATCCTGCCCATGGCCGTAGCATGAAGCAGACCGCAAGTACCGGTACGCAGTTGGCATTTTGCATTTAGCAGGAGCGCGTGTGGATTTCAAATTTCAGATTTAAAAAGACGCGATAAAGCACCTGTTCTGTTTTCTTGTAATGGGATTGGCGGAGGGGTATAAATAGCGCAAAGCAAATGGGTATGCCCGGTCCCTGGCTTGGTAACGCGGCGTGGTAACTTGTGTCTGACTGGACGGTTAAATGGTCAGGAATGCTTATAAAACGACCAAGCCACAGAGGCCACGGAGAACGCCTGCCGGTGCGTATTACCTTTTGTGACTAT
>JAJZEY010000229.1 GCA_021805585.1 Planctomycetota bacterium | reverse complement strand
CAGGAGGCGGTTTATCCATTGGCCCGTCGGATGGGCGAACCAGTGAATCAAATCGCCAAGGCCTCGGACCCGGCCGGAATAATCCGGGCAAATTGTGCAGATGCCATGGCTTGGCCTGCCGCCAAATCGGCCGATAGCGCAGCAACCGCCGCCGGCAACCTGACAATCTATCCAGTGGCGGCAAAGGGTTTTCATGCAATCTCCACAGTACTTCGCGGGTCGCAACCACCGGTGCGGGAATAGGTTCCGCTGAATGTGGACCCGCCGACCTTCAGCCCCTGCCAGACTATTTCCCCGCCGGCGGGTGCGTTCTGGCAAACAATCTGCATGTAAAAGTTTCCAGAAGCGGTGTCAAACCAGACACTGCTGACACCCGGCGGCGCATATTGCCACATGCGGCTGGAATGAAATTTACACGCATTGCAGCCATTGGCTCCGGAAAAACATTGGCCGTTGGAAAAGGTGCACGACGAGGAATCAAAAAACTGAAAAGTGCCATCCCAGACGCAGTCGGCGGGCAGGCCGGCGGTGCAGTCTGAACAGGGTGAAAAATAGGTATCGGTGTAATTGATAATGGCGATGGCACTGGGCGCGCCGACACAAGGATTGCCCCCACCGGCACAGCAGCAGCTTTCGCCGACACCGGCGAGCACCTGCCCACCGGCGGTGGAAATGCGTCTGCCGCCATCGGCACCAATTTGAGTCAGGGGTCCGGCCATGCGATATTCCGCGATTCGGCCCCAAACCATAGAGAGGCACCTAAAAGCTATAGGGCGCGATGCGAACGATAATGGTTTGGCGGCGCATGTGTGATTCGCCCGGGGCTTATGAAACCGAAGATCGCAACGAAAGAGCGGCGCGAAGCGATGGAATCAGAAACGCCGCACGAACTTGCGTTTAAGCGCGGGGGAATGCTGGTTGTAGCGCAGAATATTGGTCAGCCGGGCTGGCGGCGTCAGTCGGCAATCAGCGCTGCGCCGAATAGACTTACCGCATTGGCCGTGCTTAGGCGGCGGATTTCAGAAATTGAAACTTCACGTTCACATGCCAGTTGATCCGCAACATGCACCACATGGGCCGGTTCGTTAATCTTGAATTTGCGCACCGGCTGCGGGCTTAAATAGGGCGAATCGGTTTCCAGCAGGAAGCGATCTTCGGGAACAAGCTTTGCGGCCTGGCGCACAAAGGGGGCATTTTTGTAGGTCACAATGCCGGTGAAACCCAGATACGCGCCATGCTCGATCCAGCAGGCGGCTTCATGCACGGTACCCGTAAAACAATGCAACACGCATTTGAGGTCGCGGAAATCGGCCATTATTTCCAGGGCGTCCTGATGGGCATCGCGCACGTGCAGAATAACCGGCTTGCCCAGCCGCTGCGCCATTTCCAACTGCGTTCGAAACAGGGTTTTCTGCACATGGATGGGCGACGAATTGCCGTGGTAATCCAGACCGCACTCCCCGACCGCCACCAGTTTCGACGACGATTTTATGGACATTTCAAGATGGGCCACATCGGCGGGAGCAATTTCGCCGGCATGATGCGGATGAATGCCCAGCGCCAGAAACACATGGGGATCGGCCTGGGCAACCTGGCGGGCAAGGATATGATCAGCCGGATGCGTGCCGATGGTAATCATGCGCTGCACGCCGGCGGCAACCGCGCGATGAATCACTTCCTGCTGGTGTTCATACAAACCGGCGTAAGTCAGATGGCAGTGGGTGTCAATAAGCATGGCGGCATTGTAGCCCGGCGGCGTTCTGGTTCCAATTGTGCAACTGGCAACCACGAACTTAGCGCAATGCTTGCGTCCCGCGCACAGTTTCCAAGCCAAATGCTTACAAGAAGATTATTTGACCCGCAAATGGCGCTCATGAACGCGGTATAAAATATGTGCCACTGGGTCGTCCGCACGTTTATGCGGCTGGCGATTCAGGCGGGTTCTGTGCAGGCCAGCGCCGAAAAAAAGGTGCCAGCTTCCACTGGTCACGGCAGCCCGAAAATCTTTGCACCACATCCTTCCCGCCAGCAACCGCCGGTCCGCTACCGGCGGTTGCGTTTTTTTGGGTTCACCGCCGACCAGTTGCTTCAGCGGGCCGGAACAGATTTGGCCAATCCGTTTGAAGAAAACATTCGTACCAAATAGCGGTTATTGCGGGCTGGATTGCGGATGGTCGGTTTGGGCGCGTGGAAAACAGAGCGGGGCGGCCCAGGGGAGTCAATCTGTATTAAGAATGAATTTTTCCAGTGCCACTGCCACGCCGTCCTCGGCATTGGAAGGAACCACATGGCCGACGACATTGCGTACATGTTCCGGCGCGTTGGCCATCACCACACCCATACCCGCCCATTGAAGCATGGGCAGATCATTGGCGGAGTCGCCAATCGCCATCACCTGCTGGCTGGAAACGCCATACGCATTGGCCAGGAAACCAAGGGCGCTGGCTTTGGTAATGTCCGGCGCGACAATTTGCAGCAGGCGCGATTCGCTATGAATGACATTCAGCCGGTCATGAAAGCGGCCGGGCAGAAGATAGTTAAGTTCATCAATAATCGACGGCTTGCCGTGCAGGAAAAGTCGCGTGACCGGAACGCGCAAAAACGCTTCCATGGAGGCGATGACATCCGGCGAAAAGGACCGACCGGGCGGCAGGGAATCCATGGGGACAATACCAAAATGGTCGCTGTAGAGCCGATCAATAATTTCCACACTGGGAATGACATCCGGGCAGCGGCGACGGGCAAACGCAATGACCCGCCGCACCAGCGAATGATCAAGGCTGGCATGACGCAGAACACATTGGCGTCGTTCATCCCAGACCAACGCGCCATTATGGGACACGATTGGTGTTTCAAGTTTAAGCGCACGATGATAGAAGCGGACCGACCTTGGCGGCCGAGCCGTGGCGATGACCACTTGAATGCCGCGTTTGACGGTTTCATACACCGCGCGATGCACACGCGGCGTGATGGATTCACGCGGATTTAGCATGGTGCCGTCCATATCCAGTGCGACCATCCGGATCGCATTTTGCAGCGGACGCGCCGCAACAAGACGCGAGCCTAAATCAGTGGAGGCCTGCGATATCACCGGAGTTTCGGAAACGGACAACGGTTCATCCGCCATGGACACGCTCTTTTTCTTTCCAGCTTCAGTTTGTGACCATTGCCGGAACGACTCAAATAATTCGCTGACGGACATAATCATGCCACCTGCAAAAAACCGAAACTAATTCAAACACACCTCCCTCCGGAGATGCCGCATTTCG
>JAJZEY010000266.1 GCA_021805585.1 Planctomycetota bacterium | reverse complement strand
TATAAGGTTTCTGCTGGTGATTCTGCCGGCTATTTTCCTTGGAACCGCCGCCGGCTGCCATCGGTTCCTATTTGTTCGGTCCAGCCGCTTTAACTTCGCCTCGGCCCATCTGACTGTGCAGGTATGCGTGTTAAAATTCATTCCGCTCGCTCGTTGGAATATTTCGTTTCATGATCTGGCTCCGGTGGAAATAAGCCCCGTCAACCAGAACGATATGGCCCCAAGCTGGGGCATATTCATTCGGCCTGGCGGCTGGCCAAAAGCTGTTCCAATTTGCGGCGGTATGAGCTACGTAGAGGCGGCTGAACTCGCCGCCATGATTAATTATCGGCGAAGTGTTTCCATGGGACAAGGCGCTGAATTGCCGAGCGCGGAATCGATTTAATAAAATAGCATTTTCGTTTTAGGAACTAACCGGCACCTGGTTTGCGTTCCACACCGTGACCCAGATGGAACCTACTATATTCACTCGTCTGCGGACCAATTATTTTGGTCGCACTGGAAGGACAATTTCACCGTGCGGGCACGAACGGCCAGCGGGCTGGCCGGCGTAGCGTGTGAAGCGTCAATGGAATCCCGATCTGTGCTTCAATCTGGGAAATCTGGGGCGCGGCCACGCTGCGTGGCCGGCTAAACGGGCGGACCCAATATTTCGACTTTTGCGGTTAGAATAGGGGATCAACAGGCTGGGCGGATGGCCGTGCAAACATTAACAGCCTGCGGGAGGTATTTTGGAGTTTGGGTATGTTTTCGCGGCTGAAACGTTTGGGTGCGGGTTCATATTTCATATGGGACCGCATCAGGCGGCTATCCCGCCACGGCGGGCGAGGTATGGCAATGCTGACAGTGGCGGCAGCACTGATGACGGCGGAAAGCCACCGGGCCGGCGGCCAGACGCCGGTGTTGCGGGTCTGTTATGCCGGTTCCATGGGCGCGGTGATGGACCGGCGGATATTCCCGGCATTTGAAAAGCTGCATCACGCACGGATACGGGGCACCGGACGCGGCGCGATCGGTTTGGCCCGTCAATTGGCCGCCGGAGAAATTGGGTCGGATGTATTTATTCCGGTTACCCGCGGACCGGTGAAGCTGCTGCGCGCGGGCCAACTGGCCGGCAAACCAGTGGCGATTGCACGCACGTGCATGGTGCTGGCGTATTGCCCGCATGGGCCGGCGGCAAAGCTTTTCAGGTTGGCGACGGTCGGCGGAAAGCCGTGGTATCAGGTTTTGCTGAGCCATCACCTGCGTTTTGGCCGAACGGACCCGCGAACGGATCCACAGGGCCGAAGCACGGTACTTTCACTGATGCTGGCCCAGCGGTATTACCGGCAGGCGGGGCTGGCGGGAAAGATCATGGGGCCGCTGGAAAATCCGGCCCAAATATTCACCGAAACATCCCTGATGTTCCGGTTGCAGGCCGGGCAGGTGGATGCCTGCATCACGTATCAGTCGCAGGCGGCGGCGAATCATTTGCCATTCATTCGGTTGCCGGAACAGGTGAACCTTGGCTATCCGACAATGGAGGCCAAATGGTACAGCCGCTCGCAATTCAAGTTGTCGGCGGCGAACCATAAAACAATTGTGTGCCGCGCGCAGCCGCTGGTGTTCTATGCCGCCGTGCTGCGGCAGGCAGAAAACAAGCCATTCGCTGAGGCGTTCGTGCGGTTTCTAAGGTCTGAAAAGTGTCAGGGCCTTTTACGGTCCGCGGGATACATTCCGATTGGGGCGAAACAAAGTTCGGGGAAAAAACATTCATGAGGCGGTCCGGGCGTTTAGACCAATTGTCGGGCGGGGTGTCCGGATGGGTGACGGCACGGCTTGGGTTGTGGGTATTGGCGGGGCTGTACCTTTTGCTGATGGTTTGGCCGCTGATGACCGGTGCCGGCGAGCCTGCGAGCCAACCGGACGGATCAGATTGGCGCGCCGTGGAGGCATCGGTTTTATGCGCCCTTGCGGACATGGGGCTGATTGTGCTGCTGGGCACGCCGGTGGCGTGGCTGCTGGCGTATGGCAAGTTTGCCGGCAAATGGGTGATTGATCTGCTGGTATTTATACCATTGCTGACCCCGCCGCTGGCGATGGGCATGTTGCTGATTACGGCACTGGGGCCACGGAGTATGGTGGGTGCCATGGCGCGGCACTGGGATCTATCGCTGACAAATTCGTGGCCGGCGTTGATTTTGGCGGGCTTTTACGCCGCGAGTCCGTTTTACGTGGTGGGGGCACGGGTGGCACTGGCGGGCGTTGGCGAGAATGAGCGGCAGCTTGCCCGCACGCTGGGTCGGTCGCCGCCGGCTGTGGCGTGGCGGGTCACGCTTCCGCTGGCGCGGCGGGGCCTGCTGGCGGCACTGGCCATTGCGTGGGTACGGGCGCTGGGCGAATTCGGCATTGCGCTGATGATCGCCTATTTTCCGCATGGCATGCCGGTGCAAATGTGGGTGAACATGCAGGATACAGGCCCTTCGGCGGCGTTTGGCCTGATCTGGCTGTTGCTGCTGATCGGCCTGCCGATTCCGCTGGTTCTGGGAATATGGGGAGCGGGTGGCCGGCGGATCCGGCGGCGTGCGACGGTTGCGACGGAAGGCGGCCCCGGCAAGGCTTTAAGGGCCACGGAGCCGCCGGCGGAAGGTCCGCCACCGGCGACCAATAAATTATTCATATCTATTCATGCATATTCACCAATTCAGATAGAAGCGGCCTTTGAGCTTGGCGGCGTGACGGTATTGCTTGGCGCGGTCGGGGCGGGTAAGACCACGCTGCTTGCTGCAATTGCGGGGCTTATACCGGCGGATGTCCAGCCGTTTGGTCGAATCGCGCCGCATGAGCGTCCGATCGGCTATCTGCCACAGGGGGGGATTTTGTTTGGTCACCTGACCGTGGAAGGAAATGTGGCCATCGGCCTGGCGGGCGGCAAGGCGGTGGATGCCCGGGGCGCACTGATAAAGCTGGGAATTGAGGCACTGGCGGGGCGGTATCCGCATGAACTTTCCGGCGGCCAGCGGCAACTGGCCGCGCTGGCGCGGGCGATGGCCAAACGGCCCGCATTGCTGCTGCTGGATGAACCGACCGCGGGGCTGGACGGTCCGGCCGCTCAAACGGTGTTGCGGGCCATACGGACCTGGGTCCGGGAATCGGGCGCGGTGGCACTGCTGGCTTCCCATGATCCGCATACACTGCTGTATGCGGATGAATGCCTGGTGCTGGAGAACCGGCGGATCGCCGCCCGTGGAACGCCGCGGGAGCTATTATCGGCTACCAAAGAAACCGCGGCGGGCGGG
>JAJZEY010000288.1 GCA_021805585.1 Planctomycetota bacterium | reverse complement strand
GCAGGAGCACCCAAACGCGCCCCTGCGACGGCGACTGTTTCGTGCCTTTGCGCCTTGGTGGTGACATTGTTCGTTCAGTGCAACCAAGATAATTGCTCCGCAGACAAATGAATTGGTCGTATTCTATCCTTGATCGAGCAAGCACCGCAAATCGCCTGTCGCCAGAAGGCGGACGATTTTCATTGGATAACCCATCCCGTTGATTCCTTGCTGTTCCCTTGAAACTTTTGAGCTATCAATGAATCAGAATTTACCCCGCCGGAAAATTCCCGCCAGATGGGGTTCGCCGGACGTTGACATCCTTTCAACATCGATTTTATTGATTACCGCGCCTGGCGGCCGGTGGAAACGGCTTTGCGACGCTATCGGGCAGGCAGCCTGCGGAAGGCCGGTGGAATTCTTTCGGCCTTAGCTTTGCTAAAATCCCAGAGAATCCATCAGCCCCGGCAATCCGCTGAATATAGAGCCGCCGTAGCCGCCCATTGATGTATATCCCCCCGGACCAAAAACGTTTTGCAGATGGGTCTGGGTTGCACGCATGGCATCCAGGTCTGTCTGCATATTCATGTTGGCGATGCCGAGTTTATCGCGCAGCGCGATAATTTTCGGGTCCTGACTGTTGGTCAATTCATAATACAGCCGTTGCAGCAGCGGTCGCTTGCCGACATCCAGCCACGCCCCGCTGCATTTTTTGCATATTTGAATGGGAACCGGTATCAGTGGATTCAGCCGGTCGATGTTCATTTGAATATGGCAGTCGGGGCATTGCATGGGCTTTTTCGTGTCCGACTCCACGGCCAACGCAGCAAGAGACCGCAGGTCGGGTGGCGCGCCCGCCGCCGGTGCGGGAGTCGCCGCGGTATCGGGTGACTCGCCGGACGGCGCATCGCCTGCGTCCACCGCGATTGGTGGCGGAGTTCGCACCAGATGCATCAATGCCGGGCGCGAAACCCATTCGCCAAAGCAACTGCTGCACGTCTTGACATGGAAGTTCCCTTCCATGACATCGGTCATAATGACAAAGCAGGATGGGCAACGTGGCATAAAAAACCGCCTTTAGCACCCGGAAAAGAATGGTTGCCCGGGCAATAGCCGCATTGTCTGGAAAATCGCCCAATTATTCAAGAGCGCCGGCGTCCGTTTGCCCGCAGGCCCACAGGCGAACGGCTATCCCCGCATGGCAACGCGATTGCCCGCCGGGTCCGCCAATTTTTCCGGCACCAGGCAAAATAGCTGACTAACGGCCCCACCAGCGTTCATGAACGTTAATTGAGCGAACGTTTATGGATACATACCGGAGAAGCCATTGATCGGAAGAAGCCCTTGACAGGCCCGTGGAAATTGACGGAGAAATACCATCTTCCGCGAACTTCGTAGCATGGGCATCCTGCCCATAGGCGTTCACGTCACATTAATCGCGGCAGTGAGTTCCAACCGCACAGTACGCAGGGTAACGCAGAGGTTGAAACAAGCGTGGTTAAACCCGAACTTCCCGCCGCGCAACGAACCGGGAATAGCGACCAATTAAAAAAATAATTTAAAAATCCTCTGCGATCCTCAGCGTCCTTTGCGGTAAATCCCTGTCGTTTGTCCTAACCGCACAGTACGCAGGGTAACGCGGAGGCAGTGAACCAATTCGACCTTCAACTTATGCCGGACGCCATCGTCCGGCAACATCCCGTACCGCGAGCATTTTGTCCGCCTCCACCGAGTATTACTTTTCACTCTCACCTTTCACGTGCTCTCGGCGCAGCCGCCCTGTTCTGGGCGCAGCCGCCCCGTACTGCCGTCGGTTCATACTTTCGCCCACAGGATCGCTTCCCGGTGGTCAGTCTTCAGCGGTGGTTTGCAGCGTTCTTGCGCAGACTTCAGGCGATTGAATTCCGGTTGATTCCTCCGCAATTTCCAGCATGACTTCCGAAAGAAGGTCCGCCGCGGGCATCGGTCGTCGGAAGTAATGGCCCTGAAACAGATTGCAGCCGCGCGCGGAAAGAAAATCAAGTTGTTCGCCGGTTTCAACGCCCTCGGCGACCACGCTTATTTTGTGATGCCGGGCGATAGCCAGAATCGCCTCCACCAGCACCACATCGTTGGAATCGGCGGGCACGCCGCGGACAAATGAACCATCAATCTTAAGCTCGGAAACAGCCAGTTTACGTAAATAACCAAGCGAGGAATAACCTGTGCCAAAATCATCAATCGAAAAGCGTATCCCCAGGCGGGCCAGTTCTTCCATTTTAAGATTGCCTTCGTCAAGATTGTCAATGATCGCGCCTTCGGTCAATTCCAGCACCAGCCGGTCGGGCGAAACGCCTGTGGCTTCAATAATTCGCCGGACGGACTGTACAAAATCCGGTGACTTGAACTGCCGCGGACTGATATTGGCGGAAATTGAAAAATCGCGGCCGGCGTCCTGGAACTGCTTAAGTAATTTGCACGATTCCAGCAGAACCCAGTCCCCGATTGAACTGATCAGCGAAAGACTGTCTTCAGCCGCCGGAATAAATTGACCCGGCATGACCATCTCATGGTCGGTTTTCTGCCAGCGGATCAGCGCTTCGGCCCCGGTCATATGGCCCCGTGCGTCCATCTGCGGCTGAAGGAACAGCCGGAATTCGCCCCGGCGGATCGCCTCATACAGTGAATCTTCCAGCGCCAGGCGCACCTCGGCGGATGTCTGCATAAATTGCTCAAAGAAGCAAGTTGAATTGCGCCCCGCCTCTTTCACGCGGTACATGGCGGTGTCCGCCTGCTTCAGAAGGTCGCCGGCCGGCTGAACATCTCCGGAGAACATTGCGATGCCGATGCTTGCGGTCACGCGGTGTTCGCGATCGGCCAGCGTAATTGGTTCAGCCAGGCTGTTGCGAATGGATTCAGCAACGGAACTTGCCACATGCCTCGCCGCCGATTGCGAATCCGCCAGTTCCGGCAGCAGGATGATGAACTCATCACCACCCAGGCGGGCCACCATATCCTGTGGCCGCAGGGCCGAAGTCAGGCGTCGGGAAATTTCCCGCAGCAGCGTATCGCCCGCGTCGTGGCCCAGGGCATCGTTGACATCCTTAAAATTATCCAGGTCCATGCACATCACCGCGCCGTGCACGTTGGTTTGGGCCGCGTGCACGACCGCCCCGTCCAGACGGTCAAGCAACGCCCGCCGATTGGGTAGTCCAGTCAGCGGATCCAGCGTGGCAAGGCGGGAAAGTTCAAGTTCGGCCTGTTTGCGTTCCGACACATCCACGCGCAACCCGATGAAATGGGTCGGCTTTCCGGCCTGA
>JAJZEY010000267.1 GCA_021805585.1 Planctomycetota bacterium | reverse complement strand
GATGTCATCTTCGCTCGTCAATGTGACTGTCCGCTCCGACTTTCTGAAAGCCCAACGGCTTGAACGCGGAAATAAAAAAGTTCGGCCAGATGATTATCTGGCCGAACTTTATGTCAAAGTCATTGAAGCATGTTAAGCCGAATTCAGGCGATTTTGCGTCGCCGGGCCAGCAGCAGGCTCAGGGCACCCACGCCCAGCAAACCCAGCGTCGCCGGTTCCGGCACCACCTGCACAATTTCCAGGCCATGCAATCCGTTGTTACCTCCGCCGGTCGGGGTAATCTGGTTGTATTGCAGGGTTGCCCCGGTCACGTTGGTCCATTCGATAAAGGTGGCGTTGCCGGCACCCGCCGCGGTCGAAGCTGCGTTATCCAGATACCCGGTGAAGCCGCCGGAACCATTCAAATCATCGGTCTTAAAGAATTGCGATGTGGCGGTGTTGCTTTGAATGTAGGCCTGGCCAAGCCGGCCGTTCACATCCGCACCCACATAGGCATATACATTATAGACTGCGTAGGGAATATTTTTGACCGTAAGGGTGACGTTGGTGTCAAGATAGGAGTTGTTCATGATGGCGTCGGGCGTCGCATCGTAAGTGGTATCGGCGCTGGTGCCACCCTTTGTCACACTCCAATTGTCATTGGCGTTATAGGTTGCAGTCACGCCGGTGGTCGTATTCGTGCCGCTGTTATATTGGCCTATAATATTGCCGTTGCTGTCGTAATTGTAATTATCCAGCGTCGGGTTTCCTCCCACGTCGTTATTCGGGATTGTCAAATTAATGCGATAGGCGTCGTTCCAATTTGCGACCGGTACGACTCCCAGAACATCAGCTAGCGTGACGGGGTGGTAAGATTGGCCGTCGCTGAAGTTATAGCTGATAGCATTGATTGTAGTCGCGTGCAGGACGCCCGCGGAAGCCGCCAGACACAGGACCGCCGCAGACGCAGTCAATTTCCCGGAGAGTTTCATCATAAACTCCTTCAAAAGTAGATGTCGGAAGGTGCAATTTCCCGATGGCAACACGCCACCGGTCGCTCTACCATAGATTGCCATGTCAATCGGCGGCCTGAAAATCGATTCGTAATCTCCGAATCACCGTATCAGCCTGCCTTCGGTACGACAAAGCCGTCGGCCCGCCATAAACCCGTTGTTCCAACTGCGTCGCTGGTTACAGATAGCCAGCCTGAATTGGGCCATGCTGAACTTTTACGGAGTCAGCCGCCTATTACCAGATAGTCTACAACATAAATGCTAAAAAATCAAGCGACAAAAAGAGAAAAAGTAAAAAATGGCCGACTTTTTGCGTCATATCCGCACCGTGTTTAAGATAGGCGTAATGTTAGAGCCTCGCGATAACGTCAAACGCCGCAAATCCGTGGCCACCCACACCCCACGGCCTCGCCAATTGCGTATCGCCGTGCGGTTATGGGATTGGTCGGACTGGTGTCGGCAGGTCATGCGCGGCATCCAAAGCTATGCACACAGCAAGCCTGATTGGCGGCTTTATATCGTCAGTGGTGCCAACGAGGCGGGCGGACTGCTTCACCGCAGGCAAAATTGGGATGGAATGCTTACCCACGTACTTGGTGAAGTTGCCGCCGTACGCGGCTTGATCCGCTATGCACATACCCGCGTGGTTTCATTTTCCGCCCGGCCGCCGCGGGCCTTGAAAGATATTCCCGCCGTGCGCGTCAATGACGATGCCGTCGCCATGGCCATCGGCAACCATTTTCTTGCCGGCGGCTTTCGGCAATTCGCATATTATGGCATACGCGGTCCCGTTCGCTGTATCGATTACCGCGCTGCGGCAATTCTGAAATTCGCCCGATCAGTCGATTGCCCTTGCCAGATGACCGAAGGCGGCCTGGGAGCCGCTCCCACGATGTCCGCGCTGGTCAAATGGGTGCGCCGTTTGCCCAAACCGGTGGGTCTGTTTGCCTGGAATATGCCGCAGGCCAGAACCATTGTCCAGGCTTGCCAGCGCGTGGGCATTTCGGTGCCCGATCAGGTGGCTGTGGTTGCCTGGGATGATGACGCCGTTCTTGCTGAAAGTATAGAGCCGACAATCACCGGCGCGGTACTGCCCGCCGAACGCCTGGGCCAGGAAGCAGCCCGCCTGCTTGACCGTCTTTTGGCTGGCGAAAAGCCGCCGTCTGAAACACTGCTGGTGGAACCCACCGGACTGCTGCATATTCGCAAATCGTCCGATGCCGAAACGATTCCCGATCGACCGGTCTATCTTGCCGAACAATTCATACGCGAGCACGCCGCCGACACTCTGGCGGTCAGCGATGTGGCGAAATATCTGCGAATTTCCAGACGCAGCCTGGAAAATCATTTCAAACGGGTCAACGGCAAAACCGTTAACGCGGCCATTATGACCGCCCATATCCAGCGCGCACGGCAGCTTTTGCTGGAAACCAATTGGCCTTTGCACCGCGTCGCCAAACGTGCCGGATTCGGTACCAGTCGCCACTTCCACCGCATTTTTCTGCAACAAGAAGGAAAAACGCCCAAACAATATCGCGCGGTTTTCAGCGGAAAATCACCCGCAACCACCTGATCGAAAACCCCTGGCCCAAAACGTTGAAAGTTACCTTCCCCGACGCGCTGCGATGAAGCGCCCCGCTGGCAGTTCGGCCACCCCCCCCGCTTCAGGAAGATCAAGAAAAAATGTAAGCCCAACACCCCCGTACATTCTCCATTCTCCCAGGGTCTGCCAGTTTTTCCGGCAACAGGTAAAATAGCTGATCAATAGTCCAATGCGCGTTAATTGGGCGGAAGTTTATGAATAAACATAGGAGCCGTCCCGGATCGGCAGACGCCACGGACAGGCCCGTAGCATGGGCATCCTGCCCATGAACCGTCAGCCGCGTGTGATGCAGGCATCTTGCCCATAAGCGTTCACGTCATATTGGTCGTGGCGGTGAATTTTAACCGCTGGGTACGCAGGGCAACGCAGAGGCAATAACCCAAATTAACCATTCGCTAAATGCCAGATGCCAATTGCCAGATGCTTGCCGTTCGATACCCCGTAGCATGGGCATCCTGCCCATGATCCTTACCTCCACATTCCCCGTACCGCACTTTTTCTGCACGCAGTTCAGGAAGATCAAGAAGAAATGCAAGCCCGGTACCCAACGCCGCGGCACGACCGAAAACGCCGCCGGAACAGAAAAGCCGGGATACCGCACCCCAGACCGCTTCATGAAAATAAAACAATGGAAAATAAGGAAGGCGGTGAATGTGTGCGCCTCTGCCGCCGACGGGGCGGCTTGC
>JAJZEY010000256.1 GCA_021805585.1 Planctomycetota bacterium | reverse complement strand
CCTGGCGGCTGAATTCAGAAAAAAAGGATGGAAACAATGACGAATCTGGACTCCGCGAATTTGCCAAAAACATCCGGACCGATCCCTGGAATCGGGCCAATCGTGTTCGCCGTTTCAGCGGCGGCTCTGGCCGGACTTCTGTTCGGCTATGACACCGGTGTGGCCTCGGGCGTGCAGGGGTATCTTCAGAGTTATTTCCATCTGTCCAACGGCTGGCTGGGCTTTGCGATTGCCTGCCTGGAACTCGGATGCGTTCCGGGAGCGATGTTTGCGGGGACCCTGGCGGATCGCTATGGGCGCAAAAATATCCTCATTGTCTGCGCCGTCCTGTTTGCCATCTCCGGCATTTTATCGGCTATTCCCCAGGTCTTTTTTGAACTCGTTCTGGCTCGAATACTTGGTGGACTGGCCATCGGCGCCTCATCCATGGTGGCCCCGGTTTATATCGCGGAAATCGCACCCGAACGCCACCGTGGCCGTCTGGGATCACTTTTTCAGCTTGGTATTGTGGTGGGGATTGCCCTGGTCTACTGGGTCAATTTTTTTATTCTCAAGACCGGGCACTCCATCTCCACCGCGCACGGTGTCGCCGCTGTGAACTGGAATCAGACGATGGGCTGGCGTTGGATGCTCGGTTCTGAAACCTTTCCCGCGTTGCTTTTTTTCCTGATGATTTTGGCCGTTCCGGAAAGCCCCCGCTGGCTGGTAATCAACAATCGGGAGGAGCAGGGGCGCACGATTCTGACGAAATTCGTCGGCTCAGCAGGCGCGGAAAGAGAAATCAAGGCGGTAAAGGAGGTCGCGGCTCAAGAGGACGGCCGATTCTCTGAATTGTTTGCTCCCCGATACCGCCTGCCGTTGATGATCGCCTTGTTTCTGGCGATTTTCTCTCAATTCAGCGGCATCAATTCCATTATATATTACGCGCCTCGCGTGTTTGAGGCTGCTGGCATGAAAACATCAAATGCATTTGGTTCCACGGCGCTGGTGGGAATGGTAAATCTGGCCTTTACCTTTATTGCGGTTGGATTTGTGGACAAAGCGGGCCGCAAGTTACTTCTGGCAATCGGCACAGCCATTCAGGTGCTGTCTCTGGCATCGGTTGGGTTGGTGTTCGCAATGGCTAAACACGCCACCGTGTTGAAGCTGACCGGCGGCAAAATGGTTCCCCATGTTATTTACCATTTCGATCACACACAGGTGGTTGTTCTGCTTACAAGCATATTGGTATTCATTGCCGCGTTTGCCATGGCGATGGGGCCGATGCCCTGGATCATCATCTCAGAAATATTCCCGGCTAGAATTCGCGGCCGCGCCGCATCGGTGGGCATATTTACCCTGTGGATTGCCATATATATTGTGGCACAGACATTCCCGTGGCTTAAGTCCAATGCGGGCCTGACCAACACCTACTTCATCTATTCCGGCTGTTCCCTGATCAGCTTCCTGTTTGTCCTGCTGGTGCTGCCGGAAACCAAGGGCAAGACGCTGGAACAGATTGAGGCGTTCTGGCATCATCGGCATCAGGCTAAAATTGACGGCGGACAGCGCTGAAGCGGAGCTTGAGCCATGGTCTGCGGGTGATTTGGCGAGACACGCCGTGGCGCGCGAATCAGCGGCGTTTGAACTGCTTTTCCAGGTCCCGCAAAGACAGGCGTATGGTTGTCGGGCGGCCATGCGGGCAATTGCTGGAACGCTCCACGTCCAGCCGCTGGGACAGCAGCGAGCGGATTTCGTCAGGTGCCAGCGGATCGCCCGCCTTCACCGCGGCCTTGCAGGCGGCCATATCCAGCACTTCATGAAGAAGTTCTTCCTCACTGATGCGCCCGGAAGATTCCAGCAACCGGTCCAGCAGGGAATGAATGTAGTCCACCGGATTGAGCCTGGCCAGCAGCGTTGGCAGGCTTTGCACCGCGACACTTACATGGTCAAATTCTGATATTTCCATACCAACGCGCTCAAACAGGGGCTGCAGCCGCCCGATAATCGCCATCTGTCGCGGACTTACGGACACCACTACCGGCATCAGCAGACGCTGGGCTTCCATCGGGCCTTTGCGCACGCGGGCCAGAAGCTGTTCGTAAATAATCCGCTCATGCAGGGCATGCTGGTCTATCAGCAGCAGGCCATCCGGTTCTTCCACTACCAGATAACTGTCGTGAACCTGCAGGAATTTTCCACCCAATGCGGTGTAGCCGCCGGTCTGGCCAGCACGGGCGGATGGGCCGGCCATTTCCGCCGATGGCCGGTGTACTTCCGTATTTACAGCGCTTTCCACGCCGGCCATGGGGGCAACGAACGACGCTGAATCCGGCCAGTCGCCCGCGGCTGGCTGCCGGGTGTCCACATCTGGGGTTTCCGCCAATGGTCCGGCAGGAGGATTCACCAGCGGAATCGCTGATCGGGTTAATTCATCCTGGCCCGTCGCCGAAGCTGTTCCCAACGAAGGAAATTCGAATCCGGACTGGGGCGGATTCGAGGCCCGAAAAAAATCGGCCACCACCTGGCGGCTCCGGGCGCTTTGCTGATCCAGATGCTGGCCGCCCGCCGGCAATCTCATGCCGGAGTGGAATCTGGCGGCGGCGGTTAAATCGCGAGCCAGCAGCTGTTCCCGCAACGCGGCAAGCACGGCACGATATGGAAGATTGGGTTCGCGAAAGCGGACCTCAGTCTTTTGCGGATGTACATTGACATCGAACGCTTCCGGATCCATCCAGACGAAAATCACCGCGACCGGCTGACTGTTGGGTTCGATCAGCCCGCGATATGCCTCCTTGATGGCATGAAGAAGGGACCGGTCACGGATAAACCGTCCATTAAGAAACAAATATTGGTAACGTGCCGTACCGCGCGCGGTTTCGGGCAGACCGATCCAGCCACCGACCCGAATGTGCCGGTCATCCAGATTCACGCCGAGCAACTTGTCCTTTAATTCCGGACCGAGCGCCTGAACAATCCGCCACGGGTGATCCGCGGTTGGCGGCAGGTCCAGTGTGATGCGGCCATTGTGGGAAAGCTGAATTCCGATTCCGGGAAATGCCAGCGCGGTGCGCAGAACCATTTCCTGAATATGGCCGAATTCCGTCGCGTCGGTCCGCAGAAATTTCCGCCGCGCGGGAACACAGTAGAATAAATCGCGAATTTCAATTGTGGTGCCGGGCGGACCCGCGCAAGGTATGGCCGGACCAATCACACTTTCGTGTGCTTCAATCGAAACCGCCTGCAGGTCCGCGGGCCGGCGTGTGATGATGCGCGCGTGACTGACACCCGCGACCGATGCAATGG
>JAJZEY010000118.1 GCA_021805585.1 Planctomycetota bacterium | reverse complement strand
ACTGCACTTCGGCAATAGAGCGGTAATGCCCCGGCTGGGACATGAGCTGTTCGTGCGGCCCCATTTGGGTGACGCGGCCATCCTCTAAAACCACCACCATATCGGCGGCCTTGACCGTGCTCAGGCGATGGGCGATCACAAACACGGTGCGTTCATGCATGACCAGTTCCATGGCCTTGCGGATAAGGTGTTCCGTGCCCGGATCCACTGCCGCCAGAGCGTCATCCAGCACTAAAATGCGCGGATTGGCGACAATGGCGCGGGCGATGGAGATGCGCTGTTTCTGGCCGCCGGAAAGGGTCATGCCGCGTTCGCCGAGCATGGTTTCATATTGCTGGGGCAAGGCCATGATAAAGTCATGCGCTTGGGCAAGCCGTGCGGCGGCTTCCACATCGCCATCGGTGGCGGTGGGATTGCCGTAACGGATATTGGCGGCAATCGTATCTGAAAATAGAAAGGTTTCCTGAAACACAAATCCTATATTTTTTCGCAACGACGCCAGTGAGACCTGATTGATACCCGCGCCGTCAATGGTGATGCCGCCGGCCTGCGGGTCGTAAAAGCGGGCCAGAAGCTGCATAAGAGTCGATTTTCCGGCACCGGTCGGACCCACCAGCGCCACCATAGACCCGCCCGGCGCGGTAAAGGAGACATCCCGCAGGACCGGCCGACGCGCATCGTACCCGAAGGTCACAAAAGAAAATGCCACAGTCCCCGGTCCTTCGGGCAGCGGCGGCTGGCTGGGCGGATCCGGAATGGCCGGTGTGGCATATAAAATTTCAAAAAACCGCCGGGCGGAAACCACCGCCGTCTGATACTGGTTGGTAATCTGATTGATCTGCTGCAGCCGCGAGAGGATCGCTCCCATGGCCACGCCGAACACAAAAATGTCGCCGGGATGCAAAATCCCGTGCACCGCCAGAATTGAACCGAGTAAAAACAGAACCAGATTGGAACCTGTCGCTATTCCGCGAATCACGGGAATAAAATTGGCCCACATGCCCACCGTCAGCATGGTCTGGCCAAAAAGCCGGTCCAGCGTTCCGTTGTATTTTCCGGCTTGGGTCCCTTCCGTGGCAAACGCCTTTACCACCTGCACGCCGGCGACATTTTCACTGTAAACCGTAACCAGTTCATCACCGGTATCCATAAGCTGCTTTTGAATCGGCTGCATCCGCTTGCCAAAACGGATGATGTACCATATCCAGAACGGCACCGGCAGCAGTGTGGCCAGACCGATCCACGGGTTAATAGCCGCAACCAGAATGTTGTATCCCAGCACATAAAACACAATTTCCGCTATGGATACCAGCGAAAGATTGATAAAGAATCGGATATTATGCAGATCCGACAACGCCCGGTTTATAAGTTGCCCGCTGGTGTGCTGGTCATGAAACGAAAACCCCACGCGCTGCAACTGGTCATACACCGCGGACCGCATGTGGAATACCATGTTCATGCTTAATCGCGTATTGACCACAGACCGGAAATAATTGCAGATTCCGGAAAGCACCACCAATACCGCCAGCAGCCCGACCAGCATCAATACCAGATGAAACGGCCCGTGCAGAAAGTCATGCCAGGCCTGAACTGAATGGCGGGTCGTGGCCGCTACAACCCGCGCATGGCCGACGGCCTGAATCCGTCGATGGTCCGTTTGCAGAAGTGTTTTGTCTTTGTTGATCACCAGTCGCGTGAGATTAACGGATACAACTTCCAGTAGAACGCCCGCTATAACCAGCGAACAGGCGAGCACGGCGGTTTTTCGTACGGGCCGCACGAACTGGAACATGTATCCCACCAACTGTCGGTTGGAAAGCGTTGCAAGCAATGCGGGATTCAAGGGCTGATGGTGCTTCATGCCCGGGCCGGCCGTCGCCCGAGTGCTTTTGGCCGCCGGCCCCGCGGAGGATTGCTTTTTTTTATCTGCTGCCATGGTCGTATGTGCACCGGGATGGGTTAACCCGCTATTTGAGCCTTTTTTCCAACTGCCGCTGCCGGTGCTGTCGCGTCTGTCCGCAGGTGCCCCGGCGAATGAGTTTGAACGTTACCGCAAAAGTTTCATGCGGGCAAACCGCGGTGCTTTAACGCGGAATGTCCCGGAATGTCCCGGAATCTCCGGGAATGCCCTGGAATTCCATGGATTTGTTCACATTCCTACCAGCCCTTCCACCCGCGCGCCGCGGACACCAGTATCAGAATCAGCAATCCGCCTATCAGTACCCAGCCCGTTATCACCACCCATCGCGGCTTGCCGCCGGTGTTGGCCGAGGCAATGAATTTACCGCAATAAGGGCAGCGGTCCGCATCGTCATAAATCAATTCCCGGCAAGCCGGGCATTTTGTAAGGTCGTTCGCAAAATCGGCCTCTATGGAATCGTCGCCGTCATCGTCTTGCGGCGGCGAATAATGTCCTCTCGGGTTTGGCATTTGTTAATTCGCTCCATCCTGTAAAAATGATTCGATTCGCGACGTTATCCATTACCCAAGAATCATACCGCGCAGTCAGGTTAAAATTCCAGCCGATGTTTTGGGAAGAAAAAATGGGCCGGCTGATTTTTCCAGGCTGTTGAACATTGCCTTGGAATCGCTCGGCCGACGGTTTTCCCTTTTCATCCGGATTCACGACATCGGGCCGTTGGCCAGCCTGTTCCGGTCTGGCTATTTTACGTTCAAGGGGATGTTTCGCCGGCAGCCGGCAGTCGGCCGGCCAGCCGCTTGCGGCGATACCCGGCGGGGCTTTCGCCCGTGCGCTGGATGAAGGTTCTGGAAAAGCTGCTTCGCGTGGTAAACCCGCAACTTTCAGCAACTTCGTCGAGCGTGAAATCGCGGCGGAGTAGCATTCGGCAGGCCATATCCATTCGAATGTGGACTATTTCATCGTGTACTGTGCGGTTTAACTGGTCCATAAACTGGCGTTCCAGCCAGCGGCGGTTCACCGGCACATGCCTCAGAACATCGGCCACCGAACAGGGGTCGCAGGCATGTTCGTGAATGAAGCGGACCGCTGTTGCTACGTTGTGATCCTCAATTGCCAGAATATCGGTGCTCATGCGGCGGACGACTCCCAGCGGCGGCAGACGCAGCACACGCTCCGTCGGTTTCAAATGTTCGCCGGAAAGCAGACGGTCCATCATGCGGGCGGCGGCAAAGCCGATTCGTTCGGCACCTACGTTAATGCTTGATAAATGGGGCCAACAGCTTTCGCACAGCAGTTCATCGTTATTCACACCGATGATGGCGATCTGATCGGGCACGGCCAGACCGCCATGCAGGCAGGCCCCAGCCAGGTCGCGCGCCGCCATGTCATC
>JAJZEY010000097.1 GCA_021805585.1 Planctomycetota bacterium | reverse complement strand
CGTACCGACCGCCGAAACCAGGCAATCGACCTTGCCATCGGTGTCATTCCAAATTTCCTCGGCGGTGGTTTTCTGATGAATTTCCACGTTCGCCGGATTTTCAAACTGTTTGGCCACAATCGCATTCTTGTCCGCTTCCGCCGCTTCGTTGCAGCGCCGGATGGCACCGGGCATTCCTTCCGCAGCGGGCGTGAGCACCAGGTTAGCGCCCAGAATCCGCAGCAATTTGCGACGTTCGATGGACATGCTTTCCGGCATAAAAAGTGTCAGCTTATAGCCCTTGGCGGCGGAAACAAAGGCCAATGCGATTCCGGTGTTCCCGCTGGTGGCTTCCAGAATGTGGGTGCCGGGACGAAGCTGGCCGGACTTTTCGGCCGCCTCAATCATCGCTACCCCAATGCGGTCTTTAACGCTTCCCAATGGATTAAAAAATTCGCACTTCGCGTAAACGGTCGCCTGGCCAGCCGGAATCAGGCGGTTAATCCTGACCAGCGGCGTGTTGCCCATGGTTTTGGTAATGTCTGAAAAAAGTTTTGCCACAGTAAGCTCCTTAATTTTTGGTCTGAATGCTAGGTTATTGATTGAGGGGCCATATGTCAACGGGTTTTGGCCGGGCAGGTCAATGTTCAATAGGGCGGCAGGCATCTAAATTTTACCAATTGTCCGAGCTTAATTTCGGGCACGTAAATAATAATAATGCGAAATTTATCCTTGAAAATGGAAGTTTACTCATTAAATTTAAGATTATCGCCGATAATAATTACATCTGATTTTCGCATTTAGGAGCTTTTTCAGTCTTAAATGCGATTGACGGCCAAAACGACGTTGGCGGCGTTTCAAAGCGGTGTCTCAAAATAGTTCTGGCCGAAATATTGGATTTGGTGTAGCCGGTCGTTTGCCGGTCGATTTTGACCGCCTCGCGGGCGGCGACTTTCTGAATGGCAAGAATGACGCGGCACCCGTTGGCTGATGGCGTGCATCAGTTCGCGCGGTGCCTGAAAGGATTATCCCCGCTGGAACATTGTGGACTGGGCATGAATTGGATGTCATGGCGTACCTCTTGCCAAGGGGCGGCTGGAGTGTCTTGCTGAAAGAATCATCATGATTGATGACTCGGAAGTTTCCTGGCTGAATTTGCCGTTTAAGGCTGAATCCGTGTTTACCCAGTTTTTTTCGCGCGGGGCCGCCTCCAAGTTGATTCTGGACCCCGCCAGTGGAAAGATTCTGGCGGCCAATGATGCGGCGCTGAAATTCTATGGCTACAGCCGCGCGCAAATGCAGGACAAATATCTGTGGGACCTCAACCAACTTGTATCGCATGAGGAGCTGCTCCGGCGGCTTGCGCAAACGGTCGCCAAAGAAGCGACGTTTTATCAAACCAGGCATTGCACGGCCGACGGTCAAACCAAAAATCTGATCACTTTTAACACCCCTATTCAGGCCAACGGACGCTCATTTGTGGTTTCAGTTATTCAGGATGTCAGCCGCTTAAGCGAGGTTGAAGACGCTCTGCTGGCCGCCCAACAGAATGCGGCGGATGTCTCCAGCCGCTTCCATCGCTTTTTTGAGGAAAACAGCGCTGTCGAAATGATTATCGATCCGGTGAGCTTGCGAATTGTGGATGTAAACCGCGCGGCGGAGCAGTATTACGGCTGGCCGCGCGACGCGCTGAAACAAAAATCCCTGACCGAGGTGAATGTCGCGGCACGATCCGAGATAGAACAGGGCAACCGTCTGATATTGGCGCGAGGTTCGGGCTATTTGCGGGTGCGGCATCGCATTGCCAGCGGCGAAATCCGCGATCAGGAAGTGTATGTCACCGTGATTGAAGACAATGGTCAAAAGCTTCTTTTCGGCATCGTCCATGATATTACCGATCGGCTGCGAACGGAGCAGTCCCTGGTGCATTCGCAGGTGACACTTGCCCAGAGTGAGGAACGCTTCCGGCAAATATTTGAATGCAGCAGCGCCCCGGAAATGTTTGTCTCTCAAGAGAATGGAAATATTCTGGATGCCAATGAGGCGGCTGCGGCGTTTTACGGATGGAGCCGCAAGGAATTATTGCGGATGAACGTGCGGGAGATCAGTGTATGCGAAGAGGGCGAAATGAAAACGCTGCTCAAGGAGATAGCCGCCGGAAGCCGCACGAGCGTGGAATGTCATCATCGGCTCAAATCCGGTCAAATTCGTGATGTCGAAGCCTATTTTTCTACGGTCAAAATCCAAAGCACGCATTACATATTTACAATTGTCCATGATATCAGCGCTCGCAAAAAAGCGGAAGCGTCGCTGGGGCTGGCGCAGCGCGCCATGGATGCGACCCAAAGCGGCATTATCATCTGCGATGCGACCGTGCCGGATACGCCGATTATTTATGTCAACGCCGGTTTTGCGGCCATGAGCGGCTACACCCCCGAGGAATGTGTGGGCCGCAATCCCCGATTTTTACATAACGAGGATGTGGATCAGCCCGGTCTTACCGTCTTGCGCGACGCGGTCAAAAATGGGGAGTCGGCTCTGGCGGAAGTGCGCAATTACCGCAAGGATGGGCGACTGTATTGGAATGAAATACATTTGTCCCCGGTCCGCGATGCCAAAGGCGTCATCACCCAGTTTCTGGGTATACAAACCGATGTCACGGAACGCAAACAATCAGAGGCCCGCATCAATTACCTGGCCTTTTTTGATTCCCTGACGGATCTGCCTAATCGGCAATTGTTTCTGGATCGCCTCGCCAATGCCATCGCGCTGGGCCAGCGCACCGGCCAGTATGGCGCAATCGCATTTATTGATCTGGATAATTTCAAGCACATTAACGAGGCCGAGGGAATTGACGCCGGAGACCGGATTCTTAAGGAAATGGCCCGCAGGCTCCAGACCTGCCTGCGCCAGGAGGACTCGCAGGCCCGCCTGGGTGGAGACGAATTTGTGGTGCTGCTGCCCGGTCTGGGGACGGATATGCAATCCGCGGCCCAGGAGGCGGGTCATGTCATGCAGCGCGTCCGCACCGCCCTGGCGGAGCCGGTTCTCATAAACGACCTGCCGCATCAGATAAATGCCAGTATCGGCATCACTTTGTTTCCCAAAGGCCAGGAACTCGCCGCGGACCTTTTACAGCAGGCGGATACCGCCATGTACAAGGCCAAAGCCGCCGGCCGGAACGCCATCGCCTACTTTGAACCGACCATGCAGGTTGCGGTACAGGAAAGATTCCGCCTGGAAAGTGAGCTGCGCGAGGCCGTCTCCCGCGGTGATTTTGAAATGTTCCTCCAGCCACAGGTCGATCCGGTCGGAAATCTTGTGGGCGCCGAAGCGCT
>JAJZEY010000190.1 GCA_021805585.1 Planctomycetota bacterium | reverse complement strand
TCCGGGGCTTCGTCGCCAGAGATTGCTCCCGACAACGCCCGGTTGGCTACATGGCTAACGGATCATTCCATGATGAACTCCTTTCAGTTCATAAGACACAGACGGTTTCACTGACGCACCTGATTACGCGGATAGGAGTGACGAACCGTGGCCGCCGAACTGGTTTTCAGATTACAGTTTTCAAATTACATTTTTGCGCTGCCCATTATCCCGGGCCCTGCGTATCCGCGTTATTGGCGAAATTCGCGGTTTTGTCCCGTTACGCTATTGGACCGTTCCTTCCTGATTTGCGGATAAGGCCCCAATTGGAGGCTTGCGGTGAATGACGTTAAGGTCGTAAAGCGTTCCGTCACCTGCGGATTCACGCGGAGTGCTCCACTTAGGATTGCTTCGCCACCACCTCGGCCCCAGAGCTGCTTTAGTACCTTCCTGTTGATCACGCCCGCCATGGCTAACCCCTGAAAGGCCAAGATGCCCGGAATGCCGGGCCGCAGGTCGCCCATCCATGAACCGCCGTTCGTATTCCGCCAATACCCCCGGCATTTCGTGTCCACGCACCAAAAAAAACGCCGCACGGTGTGACCCGTGCAGCGTCTTTTCAGGAAGGAGAATTTTAAGGCGTCCGGCTTAGGCCGGCAGAGCCTGAGTATGATAAGGAACCGGGGTTTCGTCGTGACCGTTTATCGCCACAAGGGCGAAGCGCTGCACACAACCGGCCCACAGCAGCACACCGCAGGCGCTGATCAGCAGGAAGGCCCACATCAGGCCCACACCGAACCATTGGGAATTCATATTCGGATAGAATGCACGGGACACCTGGGCGCTTACCAGGAAGCCCACGCCCAGAAGAATGATGGCCGCACACGCGGACATGGTGCGGGCGATGACACTAAGCCTGCGGCTGAAACCTTTTGACGGCACAAAAAGGGCCAGCAGTGCGGAACCAAACGCGGCAAAGGCCCCGGTGGAAAACGCAATCACTAAATCGTGGCCATAGGTGGGGTTGACACCAAAGATTGCGCGAAGGCCCACATCGTTCACGGAATCTATCGCCGGAACGGCCCAGAATATGGCGACGGCCGCGGCGGTCCAGATTTGCCACCGCGCCAGCTTTTCCGAACGCGGATGCAGCACACGAACCGCCAGAAGCGCATTCATGGCGGCCAGAAGCAGGAAGCCGATCGCCGGCAGAATAATCATGGTCGCGCCAATCATATTCTGCTGAATAACCGCCAGCAGCATGAGGGCCAAAACGCTGAAGGTCACGTTCAGCATCAGTCGCGAACGCTTTTCACCGCGGAAAAACGGAAGCAGGCAGAAGCCCGCGGCGGCGGCGAAAAGTTCCCAATTATGTAAAACGCCCGGTACCGCATAGGCCAGCGAACCGGCATGAAGCTTGGGCCACCAATTGGTGGGACCATTTTGTGCCGGCATGAACAGGCTTGCCGCCATCATCACAAGACATGCGGCTTGCGCCAGCACGGTTGTGCCAATTTCCAAAGGCAGCGAAAGTCCGCTGGCGCGCACCGGGTGTGCAACGTCGGCTTGAACCGCTTCAACCGTCGTTGCCTGCTTAGGAGCAACGGGCACCGGCTGGGAAATAATTTCCGTTTCGCCATCCTTCATGGAAATGCGAATCATTGGCGCCGCGTCGGAAACCGCGCCGCCCTGCGCGAAGCGACCATCGGCCCCCGTGCCAACCGCCGCCTCGGACTCGGATTTGATTCGCCAATGTAATTTCGATCCCTGCAAACCGGTTGTTTTGGTGCGGCTCATGTTTAACCAGCCTTTCTTGTTGCCGCCCGCACAGTCTCTTTCGTGGACAACGTAAAAGAGCACTCGGGCACAGGCAAAACTATCGGCAGGAATTCAGGAAGTCTTGGGAACATATTGTAATTTTACGCCTGATTTTCCAGTGTTCCGATAAACTTCCGCCTGTTACCCAAACGGTGCCGCGTCCTAGAATTAAATCAAACACAACCAGTTGTGCGCAATTGTTTTTGCCCCCTTCCCGCGATGGTCTGGCGAGGTTTTCGTTTGCGCCTTACTATTGTAAGCGGTTTTGCGGTTCGTTTGGAAAGCGTCCGGCATGTATCCAGCATCAAACCCGAGCGCGGCGAATTCGTCCGATATTCCCATGAATATAATTGCTCTGATGAGCGGCACCAGCGTGGATTCAATAGATGGTGTGCTGGTAAAAATTTGCGGCAATTTACCGGACGCGGCGGTGAAGGTGCTTCATATGGCCCAGCGCCAATGGCCCCCGGAATTGCGTAACCGCCTGCTGGCCGCGATGGCACCGGCGCACGTTTCTACAGCCGAAATATGCGATTTGAACATTCTTGTCGCACGGGAATTCGCCGCCCTGGCCAACGATATCGCCGATTCCGGCCCGCTTTGCCGGGATCAGATTGCCGCCATTGCCAGTCATGGACAGACCCTCTGCCATCTGCCGCCGGATTCCCATCGCGCCTTTGGCAGTACACTCCAGCTCGGCGATGTTGCCACCATCGCACAGCTGGCCGGCCTGGCCACCGTTGGAAATTTCCGCACCGCCGATATGGCCGTCGGCGGGCAGGGGGCACCACTGGTCCCGTTCGCCGATCGGATTTTGCTTTCCCACGCCTCACGATTCCGTTGCATACAGAACATAGGCGGTATTGCCAATGTCACTTTTCTGCCGCCGCGCAACGCACCGGATTCACCGGTAATCGCTTTTGATACCGGACCCGGAAATATGCTGCTCGACGCACTGGCGTCCATTGTGTCCAAAGATGCCGTGAATTTTGATGAGAACGGCCGATGGGCGGCTTCGGGAAACGTTGATTTAGCCCTTTTGCTGAAACTTCAGGCGCATCGCTTTTTTTCACGGTTGCCACCCAAAAGCACCGGACGCGAAGATTTTGGCCGCCAGCTTGCAATTAAGTTAACAACCGAAAACCCGGCGATCCCGCCGGAAAATCTGCTGGCCACCGCTGCGGAACTTACCGCCTGGAGCATTGCCGACGCCTATCGCCGCTTTCTGCCCCGGTTCCCGGATGATGTCATTGTTTGTGGCGGCGGAATTTACAACGACGACCTGCTGGGGCGCATCAATCGGCATCTGTTTCCCGGCGGAAATGCGGCGCTGCAATTTGTTGATTCCTTTGGCATTCCCAACAAGGCGCGGGAAGCGGTCTGTTTTGCGATTCTTGGCTGGGCCTGGTTGCGGAATTTTCCGGGGAATTTGCCGGAGGTTACAGGCGCTGCCAAACCGGTCCTTTGCGGCCAATACGCCCGGCCATGAAACACACCGGACCATTTCGCGGCCCTCCCCC
>JAJZEY010000218.1 GCA_021805585.1 Planctomycetota bacterium | reverse complement strand
GACCGGCATTCACCGGCTTGAAATAACGCATATTCACGCCTTCCCATCGCCCGGCCGAATTAAAACAGATCAGGTCATACGTATGACCGGCTGGAACGTCGGGAATGGAGAACTTCCCGCTTTTATGCCATTTTCCGGGAAATACCCAGGCTGTGGGCTGGTTTTTGCTTAAAGCCAGTACATCGGCGCGATTGCGCTCCACGGCTTCAATTTGAATGATGGGTGTTTTGGATTTAATAACTCCCTGCATGGTCACGCGTTGGCCGGGCGCGGCCTGTCGGCTTACAGCGCCGTTCAGCTTGCCAAACATCGCACCGGTGATGATGCCCGTTGCCAGCAGTGCGGAAAAAATGACCCCGAATCGCTTGTGATCCACTAAAAAGATACGGCCGCGCAGCGGCGATCCGCGCATGTGCGCTAACGACAGGTCAGACGTGGCAACCGCGGTTTTCATGCAATGACTCCGGAAAGTCCGGGGTGGCGGAATTATTTGGTCCGCGTGCGTTCAATCCATCCCGTATCCACCCGGCTGGCCTGGAAATCCGGATCGCGCATAATCCGTCGATGCAGCGGAATGGTGGTTTTAACCGGGCCGGCGCGGAATTCGTCCAAGGCGCGGCGCATGGTCGCGATGGTTTCTTCGCGTGTGGGCCGGTGCACAATCAGTTTGCCGATCATGCTGTCATAATTTGGCCCAATCCGATACCCCTGATACACATGCGAATCAAACCGGACGCCCGGTCCGCCAGGGGGGCAAAATTCTTCCAGCAGACCCGGACTCGGTGCGAAGTTGCGGTCCGGGTCTTCGGCATTAATCCGGCATTCCATCGCGCAGCCGCGATGCACAATGTCCTTCTGATTAAAAGACAGCGGCTCACCGGAGGCGATTTTCAACTGCCATTGAATCAGGTCTAAACCCGTCACCAGCTCGGTAACCGGGTGTTCAACCTGAATGCGCGTGTTGACCTCCAGAAAATAAAATTTCTTTTCCTTGTCCATTACAAATTCCACAGTGGCCGCGGAATAGTAACCGGCGGCCTTGGCCAGTCGCACCGCGGCCTGGCAAAGCTCCTGGCGCGTCGCCTCATCAATAACCGGGCAGGGGGATTCTTCAATCAGCTTCTGATGCCGGCGCTGGACGGAACAGTCGCGTTCGAAAAGATGAACAACTTTTCCATGTTTGTCTCCCAGAATCTGCACTTCCACATGCCGCGGTTCAACATGATATTTTTCAATAAATACCGTGGAATCCTTGAATGCGGCTTCAGCCTCCGCCTGGGCCGCCTTCAGCGAACCCTTAAGTGAAATATCATTATGGGCCACGCGCATGCCGCGGCCACCACCGCCGGCGGAGGCCTTAATGATGACCGGGTAGCCGATTTTTCGCGCCACCTCCATGGCTTCCCGTTCGGACGTAACCGGGCCGTCGCTGCCGGGGGTCAGGGGCACTTTGCATTCCTTCGCCAGGGCTTTGGAGGCCAGCTTAGAGCCTAACTGTTTCATGGATTCCACGGACGGACCGATGAATTCTATTTTGCAGCTTCGGCATATTTCGGCAAAGTGCGCGTTTTCGGAAAGAAAACCGAAGCCCGGATGAATCGCCTGTACATCGGCAACTTCCGCTGCGGAAATAATCCGTGGAATATTCAGATAGCTTTCCCCGGCAGGGCCGGGGCCAATGCAGATGGCCGCGTCCGCGAACTTTAAATACGCGGCTCCGCGGTCGGCCTCGGAATAAACGGCCACTACCTCCACACCAAGTTCCCGGCAGGCGCGAATGATGCGCAGGGCAATTTCACCACGGTTGGCGACTAATATTCTGGAAAACATGCCAGTCCTTTTTTTATTATACAGAGCACCCGCCGCGGATCGAGCGGGCCGGCCGGATTTAATCCGGCGTGACCAGAAACAGGGGTTGATTAAATTCCACAGCCTGTCCGTTCTGAACCAGAACTTTGGCGACAGTCCCGCTGACTTCCGCATGAATTTCGTTGAAAACCTTCATGGCTTCAATGATGCAGACCACCGATTCTTTTCCAATGCGGGTGCCGATTTTTACAAATGGGTCTGATTCCGGATTGGCCGCGCCATAAAACGTGCCGACCATCGGAGATTTTACCGACAGTAAATTGTCGGGCGCTGCGACGGTTGCGCCGGCGTCCGGCACAGGTGCCGCCGCGGACACATGCGTGAACGGCTGGGCAATGGCCGGAGCCGGTGTCATAGGGGCTGGCACGGCAGGGGGGAATAGATCCCGCTTCAAGCGGATTTTAGCTTTGTCTTCCACGAGTTCAATTTCCGTCAGGCCGTGGTCGGCCATCAGTTTTATCAGATCGCGGACGCGCTTGTTATCGGTAAACGATTCCTTCGCCATTTTCGGCTCCATAATTAAGTTCCATCTTAAGAACACCACCCGGTCTAAAGCCGGGCCGATTCCATATCTTTAGGAAGACTGCTAAGCACGCGGCAGCCCCCCGCGGTTACCAGAACGTCATCCTCTATGCGGACACCGCCGATGCCGGGCAGGTAAATGCCCGGTTCCACAGTGATAATCATACCGGGTTTAAGGATAGTTTTGCCACGTTTGGATAGAGAAATTTGTTCATGAATATCCCGTCCGATGCCATGGCCAAGACCGTGTCCGAAGTGATCGCCATAACCGGCACGGGCAATTATTTTTCGGGCGATCTGGTCCACTTTGGCCCCGGATACACCGGGTTTTATGGCGTCAATAGCGGCCAGCTGCGCATCTAAGACCACGCGGTATATTTCCTTTATTTTTACATCCACATTTCCCACCAGAATCATGCGCGTCAGGTCGGACCGGTAGCCCTTGAATATGGCACCCCAATCCACAAGCAAGGCGGAATGATCGGATAACTTCGTCGGGCCGGGATGGTAATGCGGAAGGCTTCCGTTTGCACCGGCTGCCACAATCGGATCGAAGGCGGAATTCGACGCGCCGCGTTTGCGCATTTCGTAGGTCAGCAGACCGGCGATATCATTTTCCGTCATTCCGACGCGCAGGCGCGCCTTTAATGTGCCAAACGCATGCTCCGCAATGGCAATGGCCTGTTCGATTAAGCCGGTTTCATGGTCATCTTTTATGTTGCGCAATTCAATGACCATGTCATCCACTGGAATAAGCCGAACGCGCGGCTTTTTAGCGAACTTGGAAAGCCAGCTCATCTGGCGAATCGAAACATTTTCCGATTGGACACCAACGCTGGAAATGCCTTCCTTTTTCAGGATACGGAAAATTTCTTCCGCCAAACCCTTGCGGCGAATGCCCGGCTTTACCCACGGGCATTGCCCGGCGAT
>JAJZEY010000093.1 GCA_021805585.1 Planctomycetota bacterium | reverse complement strand
TGCTGGAAGCGCATCATCAGGCGGCATTGCGGAATCAGTTCCGCCCCACCGCGGTGGAACAGGTTTTCGGCGATCCAAATGCCGCATCCTTTATTCCGGGATTTTTCATTGAACCGGCCGCCGGTACGATATTGCCCGTTCGCGGCAAAATAGACCGGCTGGATACAACCCCGGATGGCGCGGCCATCGTGCTGGATTACAAAACATCCAGCGGACAGAAATTCAACGCGGTCTTAATGGAAGCCGGACTGGACCTGCAATTGATCGGCTATCTGATGGCCCTGCAGAAGGCGACACGTCCCGATGGCACAAAGCTTCAGCCGGTCGGGGCATTTTATCAGTTCGTGCGGGGCAAAGCCGAGACAATGACAAGCAAGGGCGAAGCCATTTCACCTGCCGATGCCAAATATTATAAACCTTGCCTTCCCCGCGGACTTTTTGATTCCGATTTTTCCAACGCGTTGGAATCAGGCAGCGTACAGAACCGCAAAGGAAACTGGTTCAGCATTTCATATACGAAGAAGGGTGCCCCCGCCAGACGGGGTCACGACGGAGTTTCCGCCGAACAGTTCGCACAACTTCTGAGCATCGCACGCAAAACCATGGAACGCCTCGCCGGCGAAATTCTGTCCGGTTCCACCATACCGGCCCCTTTTAGGTTAGGGAAGAAAACAGCCTGCACACACTGTGATTTTAAAAATCTATGTCCATTTGACCGGCAATATGGGCACTATCGGAAAATTCCCGCCGGCATCAGCGGTATCAATGCCATTGAAAGCGTGCTGATTGGGAACAATTCCCAGGCCGAAGGCGACCCGCGGGAGGGAAATTAAATGAAACCGAATTTCACCCCGATTCAGCAGCAGGCCATTGGCCACCGCAGCGGAGTTCTGATGGTTCAGGCGGCGGCCGGTTCGGGAAAAACCACCGTCCTTTCCGAACGATGCGCCAGTCTGATTGCCGACGGCCCGAACCCGGCCGATATTTCCGAGTTGCTGGTCATGACCTTTACCCGCGAAGCGGCCGGGCAGATGCGCAGCGGCATTGCCAAAGCTCTGCGGTCGCGCGTTGGCGGCCGATCGGCAGACCGACGGCTGTGGCAGCAAGCGGCCCTGGTCGATCAGGCACACATCTGCACCTTCGATTCATTTTGTGCATGGCTGGTGCGAAGCTGTTTTGCGCAAGTCGGCCAGGACCCCGGATTCAGCGTGATGGATGCCGTTGAATCGCGCCTTCTTTTCCAGGATTGCTTCCGCCGCACGCTGCGCAAGTGGCTGACGCGAAACGATGACCAGTCGATTGCGTTCGCCGATATTTTTAACCAGTATGCGGATTCATCGATTCGCATGCTGGAACAAATGCTTAATCCTATGGAATCCACCCTGACGAATTTGCCCGATCCGGAAGCCTGGGCCAATACCGCCAGGCAACAAACCGCCGGCCTGGTACAGGTGGTTGAATATTATCGTCCGCAGTTTCAGGTGCTTGTTGACGCGCTGGCCGCGGCTTTGGAAAATGCAAACTATCAGGCGGATCCGAATAAAACAATGGTCAGCGCGCTGAAGGACGTGCATGCGGCGGTTCTTCAGGCCGCCAAAACAACCGACCTGCACCACCCCGAAATCTGGGATCGCGTGCTGGCACGGATTTTAACCGCGAAGTTTCCAGATAAGACCGCGGAGCCGGAAAAATCCTGTCATGACTACCAACAGGCATTGGAATTCCGCCAAGGTCCATACATCCTGCTCAAGAATGAATTCACCTCACTGGCGCAGCAGATTTCCTCGTTCGACAGTCGCCGGATAGCGAATGACGACAAGGAAAGCTGTCGCGTGGCCGGAATCCTGCTGAATTTTCGCCAAGCATGCCACCATGAATTCACGCAAGCGAAGGCCGCTTTGGGAAATCTGGATTTTTCCGATATTACGCATCTGGCACTGCGGGCACTTAAACCCTCCGCCCCCGGCGAGCCCCCCAATCCTCTGCCCGATCTGATTCAACGACGATTCAAACATATTCTGGTAGATGAATACCAGGATATAAATCCGGTCCAACAGGAACTTCTGCGGCGGCTGACTCCGCTGATTAACCAAAGCCGCGCGGTATCCGCACTTCCATTGCCTGCCGCCGAAAGCTTTTTTGGTGTGGGCGATGTTCATCAAAGCATTTACGCTTTCCGCGGCAGCGAGCCGGCCATAATGGATCAGCAATGTCAGGCTTTGGGTGGCCTGCCCATGCCGGACAATTTCCGCACCCTGCCGCCACTAATTGATGCTTTGAACTCCATTTTTTCCGTCATTTTCGACCATCACCGCCTCCCGGCGGATGGATCCTTGACAGCGCAATTGGCCCCGCTGCTTAAGGCGGGCCGCCCAGGCGCGCCAGATTCCGACCCGCTGATCCTCACCGGTGCCCCGGTTACGCTGCATGTCATCGCATCCCGGCCGCACAGTCGAAGCGCCGCGCAAGCCGATGGGGAATTCGAATCCGCCCCGGAAAACATGGAAGAAGAAGAACTCTCCACTGGCGAAACCAGCCAATCGGGAGCGGGTCAAGAGGATACGCTGGCGGAACTTGAAAGCACCCAGCGGGAAGCCTGCGTAATCGCCGCCGAAATAAAGAAGATAATCGATACAGGACGGACAATTACCGGCAAAGCCGGGGCCGGCCGCAGCGCCGAATTGTCCGACATTGTTATTCTTATGCGGTCCGTTCGGTCAACCGCATCTGTTTTGGTGCGCACGCTTCAAGATTCCGGAATTCCAGCTTTTGCGGAGTTGCGCACCGGCTTTTTCGAGTCCCAGGAAGTATTGGAAATGCTGGATCTGCTGAATGTCCTGGATAATCCGGCACAGGATATTTCCATCGCAGGGGTCCTTCTGGGTTCTTTTGGCGGGTTCTCTCATCATGATTTATTGCAGATTCGGACCGCGTTTCCCGACCGGCACGCCGTGCCGTTCCATCAAGCCGTGGCACAATATGCGAAGGTTGGCCCCGCCGGAAGAGAACTGGCCGGCGTCATCGCCGCCGGGCAATCTTCAGACCTAGCAGCCAGAGTACACGCACTTCTGGACCGCCTTGAGAATTGGCGCAAGCAAATTTACACGCTTGGCGTGGCCACCGGCATGGCCCATATTTTTCAGGAAGTGAATCTGTTTTCCCGCGTGCTGGCCAAGCCGCATGGGCGGAGGCGGGTCGCAAATCTTAAACTGCTGCATCAAAAAGCCGTACAATTCGGCGGGTTTCACGCCCAAGGACTTGCCCGCTTTAACGCCTTCGTACAAAACGTTCGCGAAAGCAGCGATACCGATTTTGGCGAAGCG
>JAJZEY010000215.1 GCA_021805585.1 Planctomycetota bacterium | reverse complement strand
TCAACTGGTTTACAGGCCAATGTCGCCCTTAAAAAATCCAATCAGTGCGAATTCCGCTTCCACCACTTCGCCGGCCGCCGAAGCCAATGCCGGACTGGTTATTTTGCATTGCCATGAACTGATGGCGACGCTGGATCGTCAGGCCGCCGCCGGCCCCCGTGGAAGTGAGCTGGGCCTGGGCGGACCGACCCGGATCTCACTGGTACGGGCGCAAAATGCCGCGATGGAATTGTTGGGTATTCGACTGGTCGCGGATGTGCTTTCGCTGGATGCCAAAACGCAGCTCGCCAAAGCCTACGGCTTAAACGGGCACGACGCCATGGTGACGGGTCAGAACGGCAAAATGAACACCGTTGCCCAGAAGATTATTTGGAACCTGGCCAAAGGCCGTCAGGGACTGACGTTTTATCATCCGCGTGGCCTTGTGCGAACACCTTAAAGCCGGTTAAGAAATCGCCAGACATGCAATGCCGGTTGGCCAAAAGTTCAACATTTGTAATGCCGACGGAACGTGCGGGAGAACCTGTTTTCGACTCTCGTTGATTCAACCGGCATTTAGCCCGCCAGATGGGTTTCGTGGGACGTTTACATGCGAACCTGCCACAAAAGCTCAACAGCCATGTTGGGCGAGCCACGCAGCCTGGCCGTGCTTGCCCTGGCGATGGAGCCGGATTGGACAAAGAACGCAACTGATTTGACCGGAAACCAGAAGACGGTTCTGTCCGGAAATGCGCAGCAAGCCCCCGAATGACTATCGATTCCCTTCATTCGGATCGGGAATAGGAAGGATGCCAATCTTGCGTTCCGCCGCGATCCTGATTACCCAAAAGACTCTGTTGCCGGTGCCTGCCAGCTTTTTCTGCTGTGCAACAAGTTGGTTAAACTCGAAGTCCCCGTACTGAACCGCCGCTTCAAAGGGATGTGCACGGAATTCCCACCAATGAAACATTCCCTTGAGCGGGTTCATGATTTGGGGATTTATCTGAGAACGGGAGCCGATCATCGTTGTTTCAAGACAGACCGGGACTTTGTCATGCGGGGCGGCATAAAAGATAAGAAACATGTGTCCGGACTTCATAACAAGTCCGCAATCGATACCAATATGCTCCAGAAGCGATGCAAACAGCACGCTGCCATCCACACAATTGGCCTGGGCAGCGGCAAAGGATTGATCCACAAACCGCACGTGCTGGTAATCAATTCCGGAGGGATCAACCGGCGGATTTGCTATGTTGCTGTATTTAATGCCCTGCTGCGCCAGGGCAAGCCAGATGGCGTAAACCTGCCGAATAACCTGTTCCGGATTGCTATTTTGATAGCCGACAAATTGCTTTACGGCACCCGTTTTGAGGGCCTTTTTCAGAATATCGTCCAGTACGGGCGCATTTTCGTTGACATAACCGGCGAAAAGACAACGAAGGTCCGCGCTGACCAACTTTCCGTGAACTTTCCCATAAACAAAATAGGGACAGGCATTTATTGAGTGAACGTCCACGACGTCGGCATGCGATCCAAGGCGCTGTCCATTTACATACACATGATACATTACCTCAACGGGAATCTGCTGATTGATGTGGTCAAGCCGGTTGAATTTCCATGCGACGTTGATTTGCGACTCCAGTCTTTTCAGCGGTCTTTTTGTGGTAAACCGCCGGGTTGCGGTAGAAAAAAGACGCCGACACGTTACAACAATTCGCACGCGCGTGCCTGCCGGCACATCGGACATTCGCACATAAAACGGGCTGGTGGACACCTTGGTTGGTGCCAGGGCAATGATAGCGGCAGGGAAAAGGACATGCTTTTTGCCCCAACCGGTTTCCGTAGACCATCCAATGGCACCGGAAGCCGCCGGTATTTCAAGACTGACAGCCAGACCGACCAAGATTGCGCGAAACAACATAGTTGCGGATCCCTTTATTTCAGAAGCCGTTGGGGCCTATCCGGGCCGGCGTCGGTGAACATAATTGAATGTCGATGGGCATCATAAGAACAGGTCTCGACAATCGCGCCCCGCTGGAATTCGTCAGCGCGGCCGCACGATACGGCAAATTCAGCGGTAAGGAATCCGCACCAGACATATTGCTTCGTCGGCGTATCGGTCGAACTGCTTCCATCACAAACTTTCCCCCGGATTTTCTGCGTTCTCTGTGGTCCCCGTGGCCTCGGTGACCTCTGTGGCTTGGCCGTTTGACAAGCATTCCTGACTATTTAACCGCTCAGTCGGAATACAAATTATCAAGCCACGAACCCGGCATACCCATTTGCTACACGCCATTTATACCCCTCCACCAATCCCATTACAAGAAAACAGAACAAGTGCTCTATTGCGGCTTTTTAAATCTCAAATCTGACATTTCAAATCCACACGCTCTACCACCTCTTTTTAATTCTGAAATCTGAAATTTCAAATCCAAAAGCATTGCCACAAAATGCTAAATGCCAACTGATAAATGCCGTAAGCTGTGTGCCATATTGCACCCCCATGGGCAGGATGCCCATGCTACAGATGCCGCCGTGACTTTTTACCGCGGAGTGCCGCAGAGTAATATCATTAATTCGACCGTTCGCCCAATGTCTGATGCAAGCCGCCTGATGCCGGACACCACCCTCCAGCAACATCCCGTACCATGAGCACCTTGCCCGCCTCCACTGGGTTTTCCACTCGCCATTGCCCACCTGTTCACCCGTTCTCGGCGCAGCTGCATCCCGCTGCCCTTGTGTTTCCACCCTTGTTTTGGCATAATCAGTCCTACAACGGTCTGTGCGAGCGGCTTTGTCCGCACGCATTTGGCTTTTCGGAAGAAATCGGCGGCCTGAATTGGCGCTGGTGTAATTCGCCATTGTGCGGACGCCTGCTACCCTTTTCAACGCAGTCGCAAGTTGTATGAGGTTTTTATGTCCTCCATGACCCCATCGACCGGGGCGGCTGGCTTTGCGCCGGCTGCCAAAACTGATTTAATCAAACCCTCCGCCGCACGCAAGAAAGATGCGCCTGCGGATACCGCGACCGATGCGGTTCAGGCACTGCCCGTCCTCGGCAAGCCGACCGGCCCGACCGACCGCTATATCGGCCAGACCGGTGCGCAGATTCTCCTGCAAATGTTGGTCGAACATGGCGTCACCGATGCCTTCGGTTATCCCGGCGGGGCCATTCTGCCGACCTTCGATCAGCTTTATGAAAAGCAACTGAACTTTATTCTGGTGCGCCATGAACAGGGTGCCGGCCACATGGCCGACGGCTATGCCCGCGCCACAGGCAAGCCGGGTATTGTCATCGTCACCAGCGGACCGGGTGCCACCAACACCGTCACACCGCTGGGCACCG
>JAJZEY010000427.1 GCA_021805585.1 Planctomycetota bacterium | reverse complement strand
CCGGGTTAAACCGGCTCACACTGGGCTTCACAAATCCAATTAAAATTCCCGCTTCCGCCACTGCACAGCGGCGATTTCGCGCATTCCGCGTTGGCGCGGTCATGTATGACGCACTGGAACTGGCGGTCAAACCGTAAGGAATTGCTTATGTCATCCAGAGAACCGCGTGGCCAGAGCCGCCGCGACTTTTGCAAATATACCGCGCTGGGCTGGATGGCGGGGCTGGCGACTTCCGGGACCGAAATTCCGGTTTTTGCGCGGCAGACAAAAGGGCGTCGGATTTTTTCGCATCCGGACCGCATTCGCTATGACCGCTTAAGTCTGTATGTGGAAAATCAGCCCTTCTTTTTGTACAGCGGTTCATTCCATTATTGCCGCGCGCCCAAAGAGCTTTGGCCGGCCCGCTTTGAAAAAATCCGAGATGCCGGCTTTAACACCGTGCAGACTTACACCCCGTGGAATCTGCATGAACCGCGGATGCCGAACGGCCCGGACGATTTTTCCCAATGTGACATGACCCTTTTAGATGAATTCCTGACCATGGCGACGCAGTTCGGCCTGTATACCATTGTGCGATGCGGGCCGTATATGTGCGGCGAATGGGACACAGGCGGCTATCCGCAATGGCTGATTCCGAAAATTCCGCCGCATCACCGCGGAATGTGGCTGCGCAGCAACGCGGCATCTTATACTCCGTGGGCCAACCACTGGATGCAGGCGGTATGCCGCACAATTGCGCGGCACCAGATCAACCGTAAGCCCGCGGGCACCAAAGGCGTCCTGTTGATGCAGGTGGAGAATGAATACGGCCTGATCGGCGTACCGTTAAATGAGAAAAAATCGCATCTGCAGGACCTGATTGACCAGGCCCGTGGAAATGGTATTGAAGTCCCGCTATTCACCAACCTTGCCGGCTTTATTCTAGGCTCCCACGATCGCCTGACCGACGAAGTGTTTGACACCATTGACCGCTATCCCGGCTGGCAGTTTCCGGCCATGCTTCATCGCATAAAACATTATCGCAATGGCCAGCCGGATGCTCCGGTGATGGCTGCGGAAATGCAGGGCGGCTATTTTACATCCGTGGGGGCCACGCCATATCTGCAAACCGATCATGATACCTATGCGGACAATGTCGGGCCGGACCAGATCAACGCCCTGACGCTTTTTTCCATACGGCATGGCATGACCGCATTAAATTATTACATGCTGTTCGGCGGCACAAATTTCGGTGGGCGTGCGGGTGCCAATGTGGCGACAACCTACGATTATTGCGCGCCAATTCGGGAAAACGGCGGCGTGGGCGCTAAATGGCTGAAGGTCGCGGCGATCGGAAAAATGATTCAGCGGCACGGCCCGGCGATGGCACGTTCGATAGAAACCGCGGTGCGGGTTGACCGGCTGCCGCGCACCATTGAAATCGGTGCCCGCAAGTCACCAGATGGGGCTCACTTTATTTTTATCCGCAATGCGGATCGCGCGCGGGCCGCAGCGGTCAGAATGGAAGCCCAGATTGCCGGCCTGGGTCGCGTGGGCCTGTCGGTGCGACTTGCCCGGGCGGATTTTCAGGTGCTGTATCTGCCGCCGGGTGAAGTCAGGCCAGCTCTTGGTGAGTGGCTGCCGCCAAAAGTTGCGCCACTTCGCCGCCCCAGGGTCATACCCGATGCCGTGGTCATCACCAGCGTCCGGATGGCACCTGACTCACAGCCACAGAATTTTCGTCCCGTGCCTGAAGGGCATTCGCTGGCCGCGATGGGAATTTACGAAAGTGGATTCACCTATTATCGAGGCCGGGTGCATGTGAACAGAGAAAGCCCAACGGGAGCCGCGTCAATAACCGCCCAGCTTAACAGTCAGGATTCAGCCACAGCGCTGATTTCCGGACATGTCATCTATCCCGCCTCCCGGACAGGCTCGCCCGCAATTTTTCCGCTGCCGGAAGCGCCGGTTAATGGGGCAATCGACGCGCTGTTTGTGTATGAGAATGCCGGACACCCCAATTCCGGCTATGGCTTGCAGAGCACGTTTGGCATAGCGAATATTGGCCTTGCACCGACCCAGACCGTGGCCGACTCGTTGGATCACTGGCGATTCAAGCAGGTGAAACTTCCACGCAACATCAGGGATCTGGCGGAAATTAAGCCGGACTATTCCGATGCGGACTGGCACATGGCACATACGGCGAATATGCATCCCCATGAAATTGGTCACAGACAGTCCGCGGTGTTCCGTACACGATTTAATATGACGGAAGCGGACGCGCGGCACGGTCGCGGCCTGCTGCGATTCGGTCTGGTATCCAGTCGGGCGTGGGTGTTTGTCAATGGCAAAGCGGCCGGCATGGTGGGCGGCATTGGCCCCACCCTGAACATTGGTCCACTGCTGCACCGCGGGGAAAATACAATCGCACTGGTGGTTCAGGAACTTGGCCACTGGGGCGGCATCGGGGAACCGGCGATTATTGCCCAGCCGGATACATGGGGCAGGCTGACCGGACATCTGGAAGTGGCCACCGGACCGACCGGCGAGGCACTTGGCTGGCAAAAGCCTGAATTTAATGACGCACAATGGTCGCATCATCAACTGCCGTCCGCCGTGGCACCGCAAGAGTCCCCGTTGACCTGGTTTCGCATGGCTTTCACATTGCCGCAGGTCGCGGCGGACATTTGGGTTCCGTGGTGTTTGAAGCTGTCGGCCAGCGGCAACGGATTTATATATTTAAATGGTCATAATATAGGCAGAATCTGGGAACATGGCGGCCAGCGCGAATTCTTTCTACCGGACTGCTGGCTCAATGCGACCGGAAAGACCAATACAATTGCGCTCTGTTTGCGAAGTGTGGACAAACCGGCCGGGCTGCGGACGGCAACGGTCGCCCCCTACCGGGTATATGCGGAATACAAAAAAGAGATGTAAACGCGGGCTGGTAAATATTCCGCCAGCAAGGCAGTTGGCGTATCGCGAATTTGCCTTTGCGACCCGCAAGTGTGGTCGCGCGGCACCGCCTTGGCATCAAAAATGTCGCGCAAACTCCAAACATCGCTATAATCCGCCAGCGCGGGTCTAAGCCGGCATCGCCCGCAAATTTGTTCAATACGAACCGGCTGGAAAACCTTGGCCGGCGGCAAAATGGCAAACGTTACGCAATTTCCCAAAATCAACTCACCGCGCGTGGTCGTGGTGGGTGGCGGACTGGCCGGTATAGCGACGGCTGCGGCGCTGCGCAGTGCGGACATTCTGGTGACTCTGATTGAAGCCCGGCGGGAACTGGGCGGTCGGGCGAGTTCATTTCAGGATGCACACACCGGTGAACTGCTGGATAACTGCCAG
>JAJZEY010000456.1 GCA_021805585.1 Planctomycetota bacterium | reverse complement strand
GTTCGTCGCGGGACTCGGATTCGGGATTGCCAATGTGGTGCTTTCACATATTCTTGGTCCAAGCCGCAAAGGCAAATCCAAAGATTCAACCTACGAATCGGGCGTGGACCCCCTGGGCAGCACACGCGAACGGTTTAATGTCCGATTCTATCTGGTTGCGATGATATTTCTGGTTTTTGATGTGGAAGTCCTGTTTCTGATTCCCTGGATCAGTTCTTTTAACACGATCCGCCACCCGTGGCTGCACATTGCCAACGGCCCGTTGTTTTTAAGCGTGATCATTTTTACCGTGATATTGCTGGTGGCGTATATTTACGCCTGGGGCAAAGGTGTGTTCAAGTGGGATTAAACCGTCCCGCGGGAGCCGCGGCCTGGCCGCGGTATAGGGTACAGCAAGCCGGAATGCGGCAAGTTTTGGAGCCTGAAGATGTCCATAGAACCGACAGCCTTAACCGATAATTTCCTGACCCTGAATCTGAAAAAAGTGGTCAACTGGTGTCGTCGTTCCAGTGTATGGCCTTTGCCATTCGCCACGGCCTGCTGCGGCATTGAATTAATGGCGACAGCGTCAAGCCGATACGATCTGGCGCGCTTCGGGGCCGAGGTCATGCGATTTTCGCCACGCCAGGCGGACCTGCTGATTGTGGCCGGCCGGGTCAGCATTAAAATGATGCCGGTGCTGCATCGCATTTATCTGCAGATGGCGGAACCTAAATGGGTTATCAGCATGGGCGCCTGTGCGTGCACAGGCGGTGTGTTTGATAATTACGCCACCATTCAGGGAATTGATCAGTTCATGCCGGTCGATGTGTATATTCCCGGTTGCCCGCCCCGGCCGGAAACGCTGATTGAAGGTGTCATGGCGATTCAACGGATCGTGGATGAATATGGCATGCCGCAGGCGAAACGCCAGCCGCTGAAAATCGCCCTCCAGCCGACGTACAAGCCCTCACCACAGCCGCAGGTGGAACTTGGCCCGCGCCTGGCGATGGCGGCGGCGACCCACTGAACCATATCCCGTTTGCCGCAGACGCCCCGGAACGAATGGAGCCTGTGGCGAAGCTGTCCGAGGTTAAAGAATGCGGTGTTAATTGGCCGCCAAATCCGGAGTAAACGGGTACCCGATGAACGTTGTTCTTTCACCGCTATCCGCCTGGAATCGCACCGCATGAAAGTAAGCCTTTTTGTAACCTGCCTGACCGATCTTTTCGCACCCGATGTCGGGATGGCGGTCGTAAAGACCCTGGAACATTTTAACTGCACGGTGGATTTTCCAGCGGCGCAAACCTGCTGCGGCCAGCCTGCGTTCAATAACGGCTTTCACAACGACGCCCGGGATCTGGCCCGACGCATGATTCGGGTATTTGATAATTCGAATTATATTGTTACACCGTCCGGATCCTGCTGCGCCATGATTCGCGACCACTATATTCATCTGATGCAAGGCGACCCGGTGTGGGAACAAAAGGCGACGGAATTTGTGGCGCGAACTTATGAATATGTGGAATTCCTGACGAAAATATTGAAGGTGGACCTGAAAAATCTTTCGTTACCCGCCGAAAAGGCGTTTACCTACCATTACACTTGTCATCTTCGCGGGCTTCATACAACAGGCGAGCCGTGCATTCATCTGCTTAAACAAATTGGCAATGTGCGTTTTACCCCACTGGAAAAGGCGGAACAGTGCTGTGGCTTTGGCGGCACATTCGCGATTAAATATACCGATATCAGCCGGGCCATGGTCATGGACAAACTTGACTGCGGCAACAAAACCGGTGCCCAGGAAATGATCGTCAACGACGGCGGCTGCGCTATGAACATTGGCGGTGCCTGCCACCGGCATGGCGGAAAATTCACACCCCGCCATATTGCCAGTGTCATTTGGGAAGCGATTGAATACGGCAAAACCGCCGGCCCGTCTACGGCAGGCGCAAGAAGCGTTTCCACCGACCTGTCCGGAGCTGGATCATGAGCCACACATCGCCGCCGGCCAATGCCGCTTCGGATACACCGCCCCGCCGCCTGGCGTTGCCGGTGTTCCATCCCGATTTTCTTGCCGAGGCCCATGCCGCGTCCGCCGATGAGAATCTGCACGCGGCATTGGACAATTCAGTCACAAAAAAGGATTATGGCCGGCGCGAAGCCCTGGCTCAATTGCCCGATGCCGACGGCTTGCGGGAACTGGCGGGCAACATTAAACGCCATACACTGGACCATCTGGATTATTACCTGGAGCTGCTGGAAAAAAATGTGCGTGCGGCCGGCGGTCAGGTTTATTTCGCCTTGGATAACGCGCAGGCCAACGCCATCGTCATTGATATTGCCCGCCGGACCGGCAGCCGTCTGGTGGTCAAAAGCAAAAGCATGGTAAGCGAGGAAACCGAGCTTAATGATGCGCTGGTGGCAGCCGGCATTGAACCACTGGAAACAGATCTTGGCGAATTTATTCTTCAGGTGGACCACGACCACCCGACGCATCTGGTGATGCCTGTCATACACAAGCGAGCCGCCGAAATAGGACGCATTTTCGAAAAGTATTTCAAGGTGCCCTTTACGCAAGAGCCGCAGGCATTGGCGGAAATGGCGCGGGTTTATCTTCGGAAGCGCTTTAATGAAGCGGACATGGGCGTAAGCGGGGTTAATTTTGCGATAGCGGAAACCGGCTCCATCGTGTTGTGCACCAACGAAGGGAACGGACGCATGTGCACCAGCCGACCACGGATTCATGTGGCCATTATGGGAATGGAAAAAACCATTCCCGCCTGGGACGACCTGCCCGTGTTTCTGAAGCTCCTGGCACGAAGCGCTTCCGGACAGGCGCTTACCCAGTACACGAGTATCATCACCGGGCCGCGCCGCCCCGGCGAGCAGGATGGCCCCGAAGAATTCCACCTGATTATTATGGATAACGGTCGGTCGCGTATTTTAGCCGGCGAATACCGCGATACACTGCGCTGCATCCGGTGCGGTGCCTGCCTGAACGCCTGTCCGATTTACCGGAAAGTCGGCGGAAAAAGCTATGGAAGCGTCTATCCCGGCCCGATTGGTGCCCTGCTGACTCCGCTGTTTAACGGCCTGGAGGCACATAAGCACCTGCCCATGGCGTCGAGCTTGTGCGGTGCCTGCTTCGAAGCCTGCCCGGTGAAAATCAATATTCCAGAATTGCTGATTACCATGCGCAAGGACCTTGTGGAAACAGGTATCGTCAGCGGGCCGGAACGCCTGATTTTCCGAATTTGGAGTTGGACCCTTGCTTATGGATGGTCTTACCGGGCCGGGCAGATTATGCAACGTCTGATGCTGCGGCTGCTTAAAAAACCGGATGGCTGGATTAC